>CAYHWM010000047.1:5874-8429 GCA_964359925.1 uncultured Methanosarcinales archaeon | reverse complement strand
ACAGATTTCTCGTATCGCGAGGAAGTTGTCCGTTCCTGCGTCGACGATTCATTACAACGTGAAGCGATTGGAAGAGGATGGTGCATTGAGAGAGTGTAAGGCGGTGTTCGATCACAAAAAGGTGGAGAGCGGTTTTACGTCATTCGTTCTCTTGAGTCTTTCTCCCGACGAGTATGACAATCCTGAAAAGATCGCTATGGAGTTGTCCAAGCACGAAGAGATCGAGTCCATTGATATTTGTACGGGTAATTGGGAGATCGTCGCGAAAGTTCGTGTGAAGGATCAAGAAGCATACTACTCGTTCGTCAAGTCAGTTCTTTCTCGTCCCGGCATCGCGAAGATTCAATCACTCGTGTCGATGAGAGAATTAAAATCAGAATTCGTTTCGTCGAAGCGATAAGTTTTTAATCACCGTATTCGAGGAGTAAATTTAAGTGAGGTGTTTCGTATGGTTGATTCCCCTGTAATTCCTGTTGGTGTGAAAGTTATCGCTTCGTGGTATTTTGTTGGTGCCGCTATGTTTTTCTTTCTTGTTCTTTTGTTTCTCGGATTGGCTGATGGTGTGAGTATTGCTTCTTCTGCTACTTCTGTTCTCGCAGTTACTGGTGATGCTGGTGTTGTTGGTGCTGGGGGTCAGTATACTGTTACGGATACTGGTTTTGTGGGTAATGATTCTTCTGGTGCCTCTTTTGACCCTCAGGGTTTTGATCAGAATGCGTTCACTAATGACGTGTCTTCTCAGGTTGGTCAGAGTCTCGTGACTGGTTTGCTTACGGGGTTGACTGGTTCTCTTCCTGGTGTTGTCGTGTTCGTTTCTCTCGCTGTTGTTTGTTTGTTCTTGTCTGTTCTTCAATTTTTTGTCGGTCTTGGTTTGTGGACTGGGAAGGCGTGGGCGAGGGTTGCCGCTATTATTTTCGCATTGCTCGGAGTTCTGAGTGGAGCGTTTTCTTTGTTTGTAGGTGCGTTCGTTGGAGCTTTTTGGAGTGGTGGGTTTATGCTCGCCGTATACGCGCTCATGGCGGGGTACTTGTTGTTCAATAAGGGAGTGAGTGATGCGTTTGCTTCGTAATTACGAATGTGCGAAATATGCGAATGTGCTAATATGATAGGTATGTGCTGGTGTTCACATTCTCACACTTCCACATTTTCATAGTATCTCATTCTTCTTTTCTCCGCTACGTTTTTAAACCTCCTCTTCCTTCAGTGGTGAGTGTTCGCGAAAAAGGTTTGGTGGTTGTTCGTAGTTCTTGTCTTGTTGAGTTCTCTCTCTGTCGCTTTGCGGTCTTCTGACGTTTCTGGTTTTTCTGATAGTGGTTCTTCCGTCGTGATTCCTTCTGATGTTCGTGATGCTCTTCAGCGTGATGGTGGTGTTGACGTGTTCGTCACGTTTCGTGAATCGTCGAGTTCTTCATTCAGTGTTGCTGAGCGTGACGTTGAGGGTCGTAACGTTCGTGATCGTGTTCTTCGTGACTCGAGTGCTGTTTCGTTGGATCGTTTTGAGCGTGATCGTTCTGAGAAGAGTGATGGACGTGATGATTCTTTGAGTGTGTCTTCTGTTCCTGATGTCGTCGTGAAGTACACGTATGCTTCTCCGAGGAGTGTTGCTGTGAGGGTGTCGAAGAGGGGTTTGGATGTTCTTTCTCGTCATCCTCTTGTTGAGAGTGTTGAGCTTGATCGTGTTCTTTCTGTTCAAGAGGTTTCGTCGTCGTATGGTGCTTCTTCGTATAGTGTCGCGTTGCAGAGTGCCGTTCCTGTTATTGCTGGTAATGAGTCTTGGGGTGTTCAAGTTGGTGGAGTGAACATTACGGGTGTTGGAAGGTCTGCGTGTATTATTGATACGGGCATTGATTCTGATCATCCTGCTTTTGGTTCGAGGATTGTTGACCAGCGCTGTTTTTGTTCTATTAATAGTAGTGGTATTCCTGGAGCTATCGGGTGTTGTACTGGTGGTGCATCGTTTAATGCTTCGAATGCTTCTGATGATAATAATCATGGGACTCACGTTGCAGGTATCGTCGGTGCTGCTGATGGTTCTGTGAGAGGTGTTGCTCCGAATGTGAGTTTTGTTGCTGTGAAAGTGTGTAATGCTGCTGGTTCTTGTACGATGAGTGGTATTAAGGCAGGATTGGAGTATTGCGGTAATGTTTCTCAACAATTTAATATATCCGTTGTGAGCATTAGTATTGGTGATGGTGAGGAGTATACTTCTTCTACGTGTCCTACTGGTTCTTCTGGAGTTGTTACGGAGGCAAACTCGTTGTTTTCGAGGGGTGTTCTTTTCGCAGCTGCTGCGGGTAATGACGGGTATGTGAATGGAGTTTCTAGTCCTTCGTGTTCTGCGAATGTGACGAGTGTGGGAGCGACTGATGATAGTGATGGTGTTGCTTCGTTTTCGAATCGTGGTGGTGACCGTTTTGACATCTTTGCTCCTGGAGTGGATATTACTTCGGCGGTGAATGGTGGGGGGTATGCTTCAATGGAGGGGACGTCGATGGCTACTCCGATGTTTTCTGGATCGGCTATTCTTATCTATCAAGCTCTCAATTTGACGAATC
>CAYHWM010000047.1:0-5864 GCA_964359925.1 uncultured Methanosarcinales archaeon | reverse complement strand
GTGGACTCCGTTGCAAGTCGAGAACTTACTGAAAGCGACTGGTGTCCCTGTCTCGAACTGGTCGAGGGTTGACGTTGGAGCTGCTCTCGTCCAACTGCTTTACAATTATTCTTTGAACCGTTCGTCGAAGAAAGTATCTGGCAATTACTCGAGTGTAGCGTTCGGTTCTGGCTCCGGAGTTCCTTTGACGAGGACGGGAGAGTGTATCAATATCGCGAGGGGGAGCGTAGCGGTGAACACGTCAGGAAGTTATTGTTCCGCGTTGAACGTTACAGCGAATGTGACGATGAATAATTTGACGTTCAACGTTTCTCCAGCGATTCTTCGTGATGGGTTGTTGTGCGTGAATTGTACAAATTCTTCGTACGTGAATGGGTCGTTGCGGTTTTCTTCGTCGGCATTGGCGAACTTTACTTCTGTGAGGAACGCGAATCTTACGATTACTGACTCGAGTGATGGTGCTAATCTCGCCGTGAACGCGACTGCGTTCTTTTACGCTAATTACTCGAACGCTACGTCGGGTGTTGGCGTGAACCTTTCGAACGCGTGCTCATTCTCTTTGAGCATTCAAGGAATTCCTTCACCTCCTACTTCAATGTCATTAAACGTGTCAAGTGGTTCATACGTGCATAACACATCCATAGCGGTGAACGGTACGTGGGCGTGGACGGTGAATTGTTCTGGAGGAAATTTCGAGCCGTTGACTGTTGAAGATACTGTTCTTGTGAAAAGTGATTTGGTACTTCCGAACGTTTCTGTTCTTTCCCCGTCGAACAGTTCCGTGTCGTACTCTCCCCTCATCAATGTGTCGTTCAACGCGACGGACAACTTTTATTCAACTCTTCAATATCAAGTGTTTGTGAATGGGAGTGTGAACTCTACGGGAACTGTTGTGAATAGTTCTCTCGCGAGTGTTTTGTTGAACTTGTCTGATGGTGCGTACAATGTGAGTGTCGTCGTTCTTGATGGTTCGTTGAACAACATTTCGAGGAGCGTTCTCTTTTGGGTGGACAATGCGAGTAGTGTTTCGTTGATGACTCCGAACGCCTCCACGAATCTCACTGCGCTGAACACGTCATTTTACTGGAACTCTTCGACCGCTGTCGCGTCGTCGTTGAATTGTTCTCTCGGAGTTGACGGCTTGTTGTTAGCGAACACGACTGGAGTGTTGGGTGGTTCGTCGAAGAACTCATCAATAGTTCTTGATGAGGGGGTGCATTCGTGGAACGTTTCGTGCGTGTATGATCGACTGTTTGATGGTGCGAGGAATCTTTCGAGTTCGTCGAGGAATTTCACGATTGACGCTACTGGTCCGAATGTGACGTTGTTGAACTACTCGAATAATTCTGTCGTGACAGGATCGAATTTTGTGTCGTTCGTCGTGAACGTTTCTGAAAATGTTTCTTCATTGCGGTCGTGTTCCTTATACGTCAACGACTCTTTCAAGACAACAGTGAACCTTTCGAATGGAACGCATCGGTTGAATGATACTCTCGTGAATGGTTCGTATTCTTGGTTCGTGTCGTGCGATAATTCTTTCGGGTTGAATACGACGACGTCTCCAAGGTTGTTGAACGTTTCCGTTGCGAATTCTGCTCCCGTATGGTCTGGTGGGCTGAACGCGTCGACGTTGGAAGATACTCCTCTTATCGTGAATCTTTCTTCGCTCGTTATTGACTCGCAGAGTGACCCGTTGCGATTCGTTGCGAACTCTTCGAACGCGAGCGTGACTATCGTGAACGAGTCGAGGTTGTTCACTATGTCTCCACTCGCGAATCAATCTGGAGAGTTTTACGTCACACTCTCAGCATTTGATATTCTTAACGTTTCGTCGAACGCGACGTTCAATCTTTCGGTCTCGTCGGCGAATGACGCTCCGACGCTCGTCACGAAGCCTTCGAACCAGTCGTGGACTCAGGGTTCTTCGCTCTCAAATGCGTTCAACCTTTCTGACGCTTTTGTCGACGTTGATAACTCCTCGCTTCTCTTTACTGTTCAAGGGAATAGTAGTATCAATGTGACGATTGCGAATGGTGTCGTATCGTTGAGTGCTCCGTCGTCGTTCTCAGGTTCAGAGGTTGTGAACTTCACTGCTTCTGATGGAGTGTTGAACGAGTCTACAGGTTTGGTGAAGTTGACGGTGACTGCGACCGTTGTTGATACGACGACAACGACTGTGTCTGGTGGTGGCGGGGGGTCGTCAAGTGCTCCCGTCGCTAATACGACGAACTCGTCGGCGAGTGGTTCTTCCGTCAAAAAAATATTTACTGCGGTAAAGAAGGATGTTGTGGAAACGTTCGTCGTTGGTAGTGATAAGGTTGCGGTTTCGAGGGTGTCGTTCACTCCTTCTGCTGGAGCTTCTCAAGCTTCTCTTGTTGTTACTTCGTTGTCTGATGTTCCTTCTGTCGGTCCTTCTCCTGGAGCAGTGTACCAGTATGTCTCTTTCGTTCTTGATGGCGTAACTGCATCGAATGGTACGATTGTGAGTCGTGTTCCTTCGTCGTGGTTTTCGTCGACGGGCGTTGATCCTTCGTCGGTGAAACTGTATCGTTTCTCTGGTGAGTGGGTGGCGTTGCCTACGAATAGGACAGCATCAGGTCAAGAGTTCGAATATTATGAGTCGTTCACTCCCGGTTTTAGTTATTTCGCTCTCGCTGGAGAGAATAAGACGATTATTCCTTCGACCAACGTGTCAATCAACGTAACCGTTCCCGAGCCCGTCGTGAACGTGACTCCTTCAACGAACGTTTCGAACGTGTCAACTCTTCCATTATTCGCTAATAAAGCGAACTGGATCGTTCGAGGACTACTCGCTCTCGCAATACTCGCAGTTCTCGGCATGTGGATTCGTGAGAAGGTACGGGAGAAGAAAGAGTGATCTTTTTCTTTTCATTGATGCCGCCGGTGTAGATTTGAGTCACGATATCTACCACTTCTTTAGTAAAGAAGTGGGCAAGAAACTGTCGTTGAGGATTTTCGTTGTTACTCAACTCCTCGGTCGATGATATGTATGCCGCCGGTGTAGATTTGAACACACGACCTCTACGTTATGAGCGTAGCGCTCTACCACTGAGCTACGGCGGCGTACGGGAGAAGGTTTGTTGTGCTCTTTTAAATCTTGTCCTTGCTTAGTTCGTCGTCGTTTTTGCACGTATTTTTTTCGCGAGTTCCTTGAGTTGTTCGTCGTCTGCTCTGTCGTAATCGTTTTATGCGATGTATCCTTCGTAGTGCGCGAAATATTTTCTTTCGTGTTCTCTTGATTTTCGTTGTTTCCACTCGTTGGTTTTCGTTCCGTGCATCGGTATGAGTTTTGCGTGGAGGTGGTCTACTCCGAATCCTTCGAAGATCATTCCTGTTCTTCCTACATCTTCAAGTGTTGAGTCGAGGAGTGTTCCTACTTTTTTTGCTGCGAGTGTGAGTCCTGTGAGAACTTCGTCAGAATTGTCAAAAGCATAGCTTGGGTTGTGTTCTTTCGTGATGACGACGCTGAACCCTTCAGTGTTTGGAAAAATGGAGAGGAATGCAAGGTGGTGTTCGTCTTCCCAAATGTTGTGGCAAGGAGCTTCTCCTTTCACAATCTTACAGAAGATACAAGTATTCGTCGGGTTTACCGTGTTCATTGTTGGAACACTTCTGGTAGTTCGTTGAGCGTGGTGATTCGTGGTTCGAATTGTGGCCTTTTCAAGTACCTGTCTATGAGGAGTGGTGTGATGCCTGCAAGTTCTGCTCCTCGAACGTCTGTTTCGACGCTGTCGCCGATGAATACTGTTTCTTCAGGAGTTTTTTGTAGTCGTTCGAGTGCTATGATCATTAATGCTCCTGTTGTTTTGAGTTCTCCTTCTTTGTACGAGAGTGTGACGGTGTCGAATAGTTTTGTGAGGTCGTGTTTTTCGAGTACTTTTTCGATTGCTTGTATTTGCGTGTTGGCGACGAGTCCGAGTGTGAATCCTTCTTTCTTCAGTTTTTCGAGCGAGGCGATAGTGTCAGGGTATGGTTTTGCGAGGAGCCAGTTCGTGTTCCAGATACCTATGAGTTTTTCGACGAGTGCTTGGTTTGGTGGTACTCTGAACTCTTCGAGTACTTCTGCGAATGCTTCGTTCAAGTCCGCGTACTCTTTCGTCATGAAGACCGTTTCGAAGTGTTCTGCGAATTGTGGGAACCCCATTCTCGGCCTGAGAAGACTATACGTCTGTCTGAGTGGACTCTTTGTTCCCTGTTCTACGAGCGTTCCCCAAAAATCGAAGAGGAGTGTTGTTATTCCAGCCATACCACCACGGTGGGAGAAGGAAGAGTTTTTAAAGCTGTCTGTGTGGTTTTGGTGGTATGGGTTTCTTTCAGGGCGTGAGTAAGAAAGAGGCAGTGTCGTGGGCGTTGTTCGACTTCGCGAATTCTTCGTACTCGTTGCTCGTGATGACGTTCGTGTTTCCGTTGTTTTTTCGTGACGTGATCGCTGGTGGCGGTTCTGCTGGTGATTTTTGGTGGGGGTTGACGGTCAGCATTTCCATCCTCCTTGGAGGTATTCTCTCTCCGATTGTTGGTGCTGTTGCTGATGCTGATGGTCGGAGGAAGTCAAAGTTCATCTTGTTTTCAGTTCTGTCTATGATTGGCACGATAGCATTGTACTTCACAGGGAGCGGTTCGTTGTTGTTTGGCATTCTGTTGTTTGTCGTAATGAATGTGTGTTTCGAGGTTGCGTTGTCGTTGTATGATTCTTTTCTTCTTCACGTTTCAACGACGGAGAATTCTGGAAGGATTTCTGGTCTTGGATGGGGTTTGGGATATGTTGGTGGTATCGTCGCGATGTTGTTGTTTCGACCGTTGTACAGTGGCGGGTACGTTGGAGGTCTTGAGGAGAGGTATTTGTTGTCGTTTCCTTTGACTGCTCTTTTCTTCTTCCTCTTTTCATTACCTGCATTTTTCTTTTTGAAGGAACAGTATTCCTCCGTTGCTCCGCGATTTCAAGGATTGTTTTCTTCTGTGCGTGAGGGTGTTCGCTCGTTGGTTTCAACGCTGAAGAACATTCGGGCGCATAAGCGTATTGCGTGGTTTCTCTTCGGGTGGTACATTTTGAATGATGGTCTTGTTACCATTTTTTCTTTCGTTCCTATTTATGCGAAAACGACGTTAGGAATGTCTGTCGCCGAGATAGGCATCCTCCTTCTCATCGTACAAGTCATTGGTTTTCCCTCAGCGATTTTTTTTGGATGGTTGAGTGATCATCACGGGTCGAAGAAGATTCTCTTGCTGACTATTGGTTTATGGGCTCTCGTCGTGATTGTGAGTTCTCTCGCCTCGTCGGCAAGAATGTTTTATGGAGTTGCGGTTCTTACAGGGCTGATTATTGGTTCAAGCCAAGCGGTAGCTCGGTCGTGGTTTAGTAAGATCATTCCTGTCGAGAAGCGTTCAGAATTTTTCGGTTTTAACGCTTTCGCGAGCAAGATTGCCGCGACGACGGGGCCAGTCTTGTTCGGAACCATCTCTGTCCTTGCAGGGAGTCAGAGAATAGCAATGATTGCGCTCCTTCCGTACTTCGTAGTTTCGTTCTTTATTTTCTCGAGGATTCAAGAGTGAGGATTTTTTCTGAGAGTAACGTTTAAATAGTTCGTTCACGGTAGGGAGTGTATGGAAGCGGAAACAGTTGTCATCGTTCGTGGAGAGTATGAGCGTCTTTTGAAGAAGTCGAAAGTTGCTGATGATCTTCTCATCCAGCTTGAAGCAAGTTTGCGTGACGCTGAAGCAGGTCGTATCAAAAGGGTTGCTTAAGTTCTTCTATTATTTTCTTGTATCGTTCTCTGGTACGTGGTTAGCCCCCGTCGGTGATTGATTTTTTCTCGTCGATAGGAATATGTGGTGTTGAGACCACA
>CAYHWM010000046.1:0-8489 GCA_964359925.1 uncultured Methanosarcinales archaeon | reverse complement strand
ATACTTCATATACACTTTGAAGAATTTCTTGTATGTGTCGAAGTATTTTGATGTGATGAATCGTTGGAGATTTTCCGAGTGTTTGTTGTCTGACGCTTCGAGCGTGTGGAAGTATTTTATTCGTTGCGTTTTTCGTATGATAAGCGGAGGGTATCTTTCGTTGATGAGCATTGCGTTCAGGAACGTTCTTCCTGCTCTGCCGTTACCGTCTTCGAACGGGTGTATTTTTTCAAGTTTTCCGTGAAACACTGCTACCTTTTTGAGCGGATGAAGTTTCTTCTCTTCAGTATACCACAAGAACAATTCTTTCATTTCTTTCTCGACGAGTTCGGGAGGTGTTGTTTTTGTTAGTCTGCCGAGAAGGAAGTTAGGGAGTTGTTTGTATCCTTTGGTAACACCCGTATTCTCTATGAGGAGAGAGTGTATTTTTTTGAGTGTATCCTCTGTGATGGGGGGTCGTTCTTTGAACACGTACTCGAGTGCTTTTTTCGTGTTGACGGTCTCGTATACTTCTCGGAGTTCTTTTCCTTTGAGAACTATTCCTTCGTTGATGATGATCGTTACGTCTTTGAGCGTGAGGGAGTTTCCTTCGATTGCGTTTGATTCGTACGTGAAGTTCACTGCGAACCTGTTAATGATGTCATCGAATTGTTTGGGAGTTATTTTTTTCAAGAGTTTTTTGTAGGAGACCCTTATTTTTTCTGCTCGTTCGATGGTTTCTTTCGTGAAAATACTGTCGGGGGAGTACTTTTGAATCGCGTGAGTGATCAATGTATGTGCCTCTCGCTCCTCGAAGTAAGGAGAATACTTTTTTTGTAGTGTGGCAAGTTCTTCCTTTTGTTCTTCGTCAGAGAGCATTTTTGACACCTTTCGTATTTCTTTGTCAGGAAGTCTGAATGAATGCACGAGATAGTGTTGTTTCGTGCCGTTCTGCTTTTTCATTCGAAGAAATGCCATTCTCTTAATAAGGCACCACAAATATTTAAACCTTTCTATTTTGTGGTGTCCTTCTTCACGTGAATGCAGAGAACGGGACAGCTCGCTTCTGCTTCTTCATTGTTTTCCAACTCTTCGTCGGGGATAGCGAGCTCGTGCAAGTCTTCCGTCTTCGTTAAGAGCGAGTCATTGTTCGTTACTGAAGTACTGGTTACTCCAATATATAATATTCTTTCATTGAGTAGTCAACGCCGAACTTTTCGAGCGCGATCATTGTTTCTTTTTGTCGCTCTTTTGGTATGGTGAATACGTTAGAACTTATCTTTTTTCCTTGAAGAGTATCGATGATCCCTGTTCCTTTGTACGGTTTCTCTTTTCTTCCGAAAAAGTTCCTCGTAAATTTGAGATACTTTTCTCTTTTTGATGGGAGTGTAATACTAAAAAGTGTTTCTCTTCTTCCTTGAACCGTGAGTGCTTGTTTTGAGTAGAGAATTATTCCTTCAGACTCAATGCTTGTACGTAATTCCCAAGATTTCATTGTTCCAGTATTCACCGATATGGGGTGAGTGAACTTGAGCAGTTTCCATTTTTCGTAGTCTTTCGAATCATAAAATCGTGATACTGCTGACAACCCTGCTTTTTCTACTGCTTTCTCATCGTGTTCTTCACAGTCAATAAAAACATCAATATCACTTTCTCGTGTAAGTTCATTACGCACTGCTGACCCGTACAGGTACACGGCGCGTATTTTTTCTGCTGTTCTCTCGTTCAAAAACAGAAAACTAAGTGCTTGCTCCACGTACGCTATTGCTCTATAATGGTTCAATGTCTTCACCTTCTTTCGCGAGTTCCTCTTTGATCATTGCGTGAAGTTTTCTGAACGACTCAAGAGTTGCTTGAATGTTAGAGAGTATTGGTTTTCCGTAAATAAGCTTGTTTCTGTTATCTTCAATAATGTACAATAGTTTGAAGAGTTCTTCTTTGTGAGGAAACTCGACGCTTATTTTTCTCTCAGCAATGGGGATCACTTTTTGTCCTGCTTGTGGTTCTTTAAACCATTCGTGCTTTACCATCGTTCCGCTCTGTATTTTCCCTAATTTGTGAAGGTAGAGTTCGAGTAGTGATATGGAGCACGCAGATGTATGGAGCCCCAGAGTTACAGGGCGTTGTTCTATTCCAATAGCAAGAGCGTCTCGCAGTTCTTGAACGTGCTCTTTGATATGCTCTTTATGTATCGTTATGGAGGTCATAGAAGGGATAAATGTTCCTTTTGTTTATAAATATTTCGGAACTAAAATTCCTATCTGTAGGGATAACTATTCCTATCCCTTCTTCACATGAATACACAGTACGGGACAGCTTGATTCTGCTTCTTCGTTGTTTTCGAGCTCTTCGTCAGGAATTTCGAGTTCGTGCAAGTCTTCCGTCTTCGTCAACATTTTCTGGTTCTTCGTTGCTGGCTTGAGGTCTGCCTTCCCGTCAGCGTTCATCACCCAATTCTTAGGGCACAACATAGCACACGCGCCACAACCAATACAGATATCACGTTCATGAACCACTTTTATCATACGTTTCTCCCGATAGTCCTTATGAGGAACTTCGCAAAGCGAACGTTCCTCGACGGACACTTTTTGTCGAGTTTTTGTAAAAACTCGGGGCACAGCATAGCACATGCGCCACAACCAATACAAATATCACGTTCGTGAACGAGTTTTATAGTCATAGATACTCGAGAATCTATTTGTTTTTAAACCTTATGAGACCTCTTTTTTTCTATGGACCTTGATGGAGTCGTTCGCGGAACATTACGAGTTGCCAATACTGTTGCACCCGTTGCTCTCGCTCTCGGCGGGGGATACATTGGATTCCACTACCATCTTGAAGCAGGTCAGGATCCTTGGAGTCATGTTCCTCAAGCAATGATAGGAATGAGTGCTGGATTGGGAGTTCACTTGCTCAAAGAGTTTTTCGTTGATGTCTGGCAAGGAGTCCAAGAATTACAAGCTCGACGTGAAAACGAGTGGTTCGATAAGTTGGAACGTGAAGGAAGAGTTGCTATGATCACCTATATCCCGAGAGAAAATGGAAAGATGACTGTCATTACTGATTATGCTCCGCCGAAGAAATGAGTTTTTTCTTGATGGCTACTCCGTTTTCTCCTTACGAAAATACCTTCTTAATGTGTTCTTCGACTTCCTTTCTTGATCGTTTTATGTGGTGTTTTTTTGCACTTCCTCGCAAACTTCCCAAATCAATGATTGCTTGTTCTCTCCTCCTCTTCAACAACTCTTCTCGGAGAGAGTGTTTGATGAATTCTTGGAGTGTGGAGAATCCTTCTTCTTGCACTATTCTCTTCGCATCTTTCAAGAGTGGTTTGGGCACTCGCAGGCTGATAAGATTATTTTCCATAGCGCTACTGATTGTTCCAAGATTATAAATGTTCGTTTTTGACATCATATTTCATCAGGTCTCCTCACAACTATATCTTTAAAGTCTTTGAAGTGTTTCACGTTTTTTGTTACCAACACGTCGACGTTCGCATTCATCGCGATAACTTTGTGAAGTGCATCATTATAGTGTGTCTTCTTCGTCCCGAGCTCTTCTTTCGCCCGTTTCCTATCCTCTTCCGTTGTCGGAATGATTTCCAATTTCTCAGCTCCTGAAAACATACTCACAAATGTTCTCGTTTCTGGAGCCAATCCCTGAAAGAGCAACTCTTCAAGAACGACGTGCGAAATAATGATGGAGAACTCACACCTCAGTGAACGGATAAGAACTTCGTACGCGGAATGATCCCTCTCGAGAAAGAAGTCCATGAGTACGTTAGTGTCAAGATATACTCTCATACCTTCTTCAAATCAACGCCTTTTAAAATGTGTTACTGATCAAAAACCGGAAACTATTCGGCGATTCCGTAAGCGTTCCGATTCCACCGGAAAACTGGTGAGATATCAAAGGTTTTATATATTTCTGGATAACCATATGAGGTATGACGAATGAAGATATTGATCTTGAAGAAAGAGTTTGTGGGGTTGAATCACACGAAGAAGAGCCAATAAATTATCCTTCAAAGCTGTTTCAATACGTTGCAGCAGGAGTTTTGCCAGTACTACAATCAGGATATGTTTTTGGTGGAGCATATGTACTTAATGAGATTCTCAAAAGTAAATCTGAGGTATCTGAAGTAGTTGTCTATACATTCCCATTGGTATTTGCAACTTACGTAGCAGGATCATTTCTAATCAGAGACGGGTATGTAAGAGCAATTCGCATTTTAGCAAACCATATGAATTCTAGCAGAAACAACGTAACCTAAATATTCGGTCGTTTTTGAGAGTTTTTTCGGAAGCGTTCCGGTTGCGGCGGAAGGAGCTCTGTCGAGCTTTTCCTGACGGTGAAGAGTATAGACTATTCTGAAACTCCGTCCGGAAGCGTTACGGCAACATTTTTCCTAAAACTCAAACAATAGCTTTTTAAACCATTTACAGTTTCTTTACCGTATGGCGTTTCAAGATACTGATCCTACACTCCTCGTCGAGGCGGTAGCGAAAGAACTATCCAAAAAGCAAGAGTTCAAGGCTCCAGAATGGGCGCCCTTCGCTAAAACTGGGGCTCACAAGGAGCGACCTCCAGCACGAGAAGATTGGTGGACAGTACGTGCTGCCGCAATCTTGAGGACTCTTGCGACGAGAGGACCTATAGGCGTTTCAAAATTACGAACAAAGTACGGTGGTCGAAAAAGAACAGGTCATGACCCATCACACTTCGCGAAAGGTTCAGGAAGCGTAGCAAGACACGCGTTACAACAGCTTGACAAGGCAGGATTCTCAAAACAAGATGTCCGCAATGGACGAAAGGGCAGAGTAGCAACTCCTCGAGGAATAGCGCTCCTTGAACAAGTAGCAAAACAATTATCGGAGAAGAAGTAACAATGGCACGATATAAACACCCTGCAAAAAAACAGCGATTAGCGAAGAAAGGGCGTCAAACGAAATGGGCTCCACTCTGGCTCATACCAAAAATATTCGGTAAAGGAAGAAGAGTACACCCGTCAAGAATCACGACGGTGAAACGATCATGGAGAAGAACGAAGACGAAAGTATAAAGGTTGAACCAAGGTGAACTATGGCAGAACTCGAACGATCATACATTATCCCATTACGAAAACAATGGCTACGAACTCCACGCTATAAGAGAGCAAAGAAGGCGGCCACTGCTACTCGACAATTCTTGGAACGACATATGAAAAGCGAAACTGTCAAACTTGGAGCGTCAATCAACGAACTCCTCTGGTCTCGAGGAATTACGAACCCTCCAGGAAAAATAGAAGTCATCGCTACAAAAGATAAAGAAGGGGTTGTTCGAGCAGAATTGAAAACGACGACGAGAGAACGATTGACTGCTTCGTCGAAGAAACCAAATAATGCTCAAAAGAAGACTGCGTCAAAGAAGTTGGTAACAAAACCATCGTCTGCTGTTCCTGTCAAGACTGTTAAGGATGCTGAAGTGGTTTCTTCCGTCAAGACTCCTGCACCAGTAGCGTCTCCAGTAAATAAATAAGGGGCGCGACGCACAGTTCCTCATTTGTACTATTCTTGAGTGATTACAACACGAAACGTTTATAAACTACTCTGCTGTTCTCACTAACAGGGGCGAATGTATGAAGTATCACACTACAAGTACGTACGAGAAAGGAGCTTTACTTCCAGCACTTGCGCTCGCCAGTTCACTCTTTATAGGATGCTCGTCAGCGAACAACCGAGAAGAACTATCGACATTTCTATCACTCTACCAAGAACGACAATCACAACAAGCAGAAGCGAGTGGAAATCTCGAAACGATAGTTGCTGTCCTTTCCCAAAAGGGAGCAACACTCAACCAACAAGCAGGAATCGCGAAAGACCTTGCACTTCACTACCTCGCAGAACAAAAATATTCACTCGCGGAAAAAGCAATAACTTTCGCCGAGGAAACACTATCAAAAGCGCCACTCATCACTATTGATGAACACTACTCTCTCCTCGACGCTCACGGAAGAATACTGGTCGTTGAAGGAAAACTCGATGAAGTACTCACACTCTATGAACAAGCATTCAAACAAGTATCTCCATTCGACACTGAAAGGAGAGATGCACTCAAAACGTTTGCTCACAAGTTAAGAATACTGATAGAAAACTACTTGACGACGGGAACGGAACAAGAAAACATCACTCGCAAGAATATCCTCGAACAAGCAATCAACAAAAGACTTGTGAAAGGAACTCCTGATGACGAACGATTGGCGGCGTACGTTTCAACAGCGGTCTTCACCACGTCACTGACGAGCGCGAAAATAGCGTATGAAACAGCAAAGAAACTGCCACCACCACCCGCTCCTGAAGTTTACCAACCTGCAGTCTTGGCTAACAATGGCGCACCTGTGCTTCCAGTAGCGCCACTTCAACCAGTTCAAGAATCCTCCTTGCCTTCACTTCACGAACGATTCCAAGCAATGGTCAGTGAACACTATTCAGCCGTTCCGTTGGTTCAACTCTCGACGAAAACTACTGACCTTCCTGTTACTCAACAACCAGAACCTCAAGCACTACCTCCCGTTGCTCCAGCAATACTCCCATTCAGCGGCGTTGCAGGATCATCGTCAGAGTTAGGAAAACAAATAGCTGAACTGGTCGCGAAAGAACTCGAACAACGAAAACAACAAGAACCTCTTGAAGAGAAACCTTGCTGGCCGTACGTTCTTGGAGGAGTTATTAGTGTTCTCGGACTCGGAGCTCTTGCAGTATTGTTCTCGAGGAGGAAGCGATGAATTGCAGAACATATTCTCTGCCTGTTTCACTCGTTGATTCGTTTCTTGATTCTGTGCGGGATATTGCATCAGACTATGCAAAACCATTGCCTATTGAACCTGAAGGGCATCTTCGTGGGGAATATTTCATTGGAGGGCCTCTCTTAGGACTCGGTTCTCAGTTCATTCATATTGATTCAGAACAAGACTTCCCAGGAGTTGTTAAGATTGTCGTCGAGTGGAGTTCTCTCTCTGGTGAGCAATCATTCTTGGATTCTCTTACTCAACAGCACTTTGCTCTCCTTCGCCAAACCGCACCACTAACCTGAACTGTACCCATTTGAGAGTGGTGAAACAACCGAAAAGTTTATAAAGGAGAGGGTTCTTCATACTCTATCATCGGGGGTTAAAAACCATGAACTACAACGTTACTGAAAAACCATCAACCATCGAAACAGCAATCTACGGTGGACTTACAGCACTCGCACTCGCAGGATGCGCATCAGACTCATCCGTTAGACGAGAACCATCAGCATTCGCAAACTTACTCGCAATAAGAGCAGAAACACAAGCGAAAACGGGAAGCAACATTGAAGCACTCGTTGAAGCAAGACTCCCAGCAAACGCTACATCCATCCAAAAAATAATTGAAGCAAACACTCTCGCGATGGAATACCTCGCAACTTCTGAAAAACAGACTGATTCTACAGAAAGAACACAATATGCAGGACTCGCAGGCAAAGCTGCGGCTTATGCAGTAAAAACACTTGGAGAAGCAACAACTGGTGTTCCAACAAAAGTCAAAATCAGCGTGAAAGACACAAGAGCACTTGCACACCTCGCAAATGGTGAAGTGAAAGAAGCATTCGCTCAATACGAATCAGCATTCGCTGACGCTACAGACGATGCTTCTCGAGCAATAGCAACAAGCTATGTAACAGGGTTCGCGAGAAAGTTCCAAGCATACCTGACAGACAAGACTGATGGTGCGACGAGATTAAGTATATTCGCAGAATACATGGGAGGCGTCCTCGCAGAAAAAAATGTTTCTGCAGACACTCTCAGACAACGATTAAGAGTCTATGACTTGGTATTCTCAGGTTCTAAAGCTGCGAAAACTGCAGCGATAGAAGCCGCGAGAGCAACACCTCCAGTACAGCCACAACCTCAAGAACAACCACAACCACAAGTACAGCCACAACCTCAAGTTATAGACGACAGCACTCAAGGAGACTAAAATAGCAGTTCTCCTGTGAGCACTTGATCGTTGACGAGATTGTGCGACGACCACACCACTTTTTATACTCTTTCTTTTCTTCTTTTCATGATGTACGAAGTAGCAGAAGATTCAATGCTCCTCTCACGATGGGCGAAGAAGCTCTCACGAGGAAACGTCCTCGACGTAGGAACGGGGAGCGGAATTCTCGTACTATCGGCACTCTCCTCAAAAAAAGTGAAAACAGTACTCGGCATCGACATCGACAATGAAATCATCGCTCACTGTAAAGAAACGGTCAAGGACAAGAGAGCGCGATTCAAACACTCAGAATTTTTCCAAGCAGTCGTAGGACTCTACGATACGATACTCTGCAACCCGCCCTACCTACCGCAGGAGAGATGGGACAAAGATGTGACTCTCTACGGAGGGAAAGAAGGACAAGAATTCGCAGAACGAGTAGTCATCGAAGGAAACGACCACCTCGCAATCGACGGGGAGATACTTATTATCACATCGTCACACTCGAACGAGAAACAGTTTCTTGAAACG
>CAYHWM010000045.1:4216-8494 GCA_964359925.1 uncultured Methanosarcinales archaeon | reverse complement strand
TTGCAGGTCGAGGAAGAGAGCCAAACAGCGCGTCAGGAACAACGTACGAAGGACCAAGTGATTCGTACACCGTCCTCAACCCTCCCCAACTATCACGTTCCTCTTTCGCCTCGTACAATGCGAGAACAAGATCTCTCGATACTGGCTGAGAAAGAACCGTAGGAACCGTAACTGGTAACTGACGAGCGTCCGCTTCTACTTCTGCTCTCTCTTGTCTCACGACTTTGACAGCAGAGTACAACTTGTCGACGCCGTACATTTTCAAACCATAGTCAACAAGAGTGTGTAATTCTGCAATCTGAGAATTATGAGGGTCAACACATCGTTGAAGAAGCATTTGAGCCTCTGCACACTTCATCAAAACAGCGAAGTCATACGATCCAACTCTTTGCTCATAACTCGTCGTCAATTGAGGAACGTACACTGACTTTCCAAGATCCTTGTCATACGTTAAGGCAACTCCTGCAAGAGCTCTTCGCGCTTCGAGAAATTCTGACGCCAATCGTTTTGCAGTAGTTGATGCATCGGCAACGGAGAGTGGTGAAAGAGTTACATCTGCTTCAAGTTCAGGAGTTTCTTCCATTTCCTCATCGTCAGAGTCGAGAACGTCAAAATTCTCATCAGTCATTGTCTTTTCAGGATTTGGTTCAAGGTTCATGGTTGTACTCCCGTCGCTCGAGTTACTCGCTCAGCAACGCGTTTTACAAAAAACATATTAAAGGGATTCATCATTTCATACGCGAGAATTTCTTTGAAAGCACTTGTTTGTTCTGCAGTCCAAGAACTATTCCACGCTTCCGCGTTCGTCATTATTTCCGAAATAGGAACATTCACTTCCAGTTCCTGTACTCCCGTTGGAGAATTCTTCGCGGGAACGACTTGCACGTACACTCCACAAGGTCTTGGAAGATACAAAAACGAAACGTCAGACGTTCCAGAGAATGCCACTGTTTCTGTTCTTTCCACCGATCCATCTTTCGCGAGGATTCCGAAACCAAATGTGAGATCATTTCCTTGAGGTCTTCCTGAAGATGCTGTTACTCTTTCAAAATCACTTCGCAATCTTCCTAATTGATTTCTTTCCAAAGAGTATGATTGATTGAATGCGTCCTCGAGATTCGAAAAACCTCCATCAGTAGGAAGCTTACCTGTAACTGCGAGAACAACTTCATTACCTAATTTGTCAACACGAGCATACGGCAAACAATTACTTTTTGGCACTCCTGAATGGATTGCTTCTCTCAGATTGACTCCTCTCGCTCCTACTGCGTACGAGAAGTCTTTTACTTCTTTAGGGTTCATTTCGCAAAGTTCTGCCAGAGAGAGTTCTCCTTTTCCTGAGTTTAACCGTCTCAACACTTCTTGTTCAGAGTGGTTGAGCCAGTCAGTCATTCTTTGCAATCGGTTCTCCCATTGCGCCGTTGTTAGAGTATGGTTATACATATATTCGGTGTCGGTCCCCAGAGTTTATAAACCTTTCTATCTGTTGCCACTATCAAGGAGTTATCTTTTTGTGATGCTGTTGAAACCAGTACTGCAATAACTCGATAGGTTCCACACTTATCTCATAAAATAACAACTCGCTCACCAAAGGAATAACAGAAGCACTCGCTTCTCGAGAAAGATTTCTACGCCACTCGTACGCCGAAGCTACAGCAGAAGCGTTCACGTCAACAATCCATCGACCATCATTCTTTCGAGACTCGACGAGCACAACCCGTAAAGGACGCGGAGAATACTCAAAGAAAAAATCATCATTTTCAGGAAGAAGAGCGCACTTCACTTTTCCAACACCACTTCCAAAGTCTTTTTGGGTGAATGCGAGAGCAAGCGAGCCCTTCATCACGGGAAGAATAGAATCTATTTTTCCTCGGAGATTGCTCATATTTGTATATGGTTCAATATAGGTTGACGATTCATTATGTTCCTGATCAATAAATATTTTGTCGTTGCCTGCGAACAATCTTACATACTCGACCCCTTTTTCACACCTTTTCACAAGATGCTCTAACTCCTCAGGAACACTACTGTCGAAAAAGAATTCAATATCTGCATCGATTCCTCGAGCAAGACCGAAAAAAGTTTTCAAACACGTAGGAAGACGGGAAGGAATGTTTCCTGAATGTTTCAGGGCGCTCAATACGTCGTCAGCGTTTCTATATCCTTGACTGGAAAGTGATTTGGAGAATTCGTATAAGTGCTCAAGACGAGTCTGCAATCTGTTCGCTATCTGATCATCAGTGAGCGATGGATCGAAAAGTTCAGCCATGTGCTTTCTGGTCAGCATCAGAATATAAATGTTTCGTTCATAATCACTCTTTAGTAGTCACAAATAGAAACATTTATAAACCTCCTACTGCGAAACGAACAAAAAAAGAAACAAAGAAGTGATAGAGCTTGATATGCATCCAACACCATCACAACTCCACGAGGAACAATCACGCATCGCACGAGAAATAACTCTCAAACCCATCGACCTTTCTACCGTGAACCTCATCGCAGGAATAACAGCTATCCCCATTGGAGACACTATTACTGCCGTAGCAGTCATCGTACGATACCCATCCTGTGAAGTCGTCGAGAAAAAAACGGTCACGCGCAAAGCACCAATGCACTACATCCCAGGACTCGAAGCATTCAGAGAAGGACCAATAGCGATGGAAGCATACTACGAATTAGAATACACCCCTGACGTGATTCTGGTGAAAGGTCACGGAGTAGCACACCCCTCACACTGCGGACTCGCAAGCTATATAGGAGTCGAAACGCAAAAACCAACCATCGGCGTCGCGCTCAAACCAGTCACAGAAGTACACGGAGAACAATTACTCCTCGACGGAGAAACACTCGGCATCATCGTCACCACGCGACAACACGCAAACCCACTCTCCGTATCCCCAGGAAACCTCATCACTATCTCCGAATGCAAAACACTTGTCGGACAACTCACACACTACCCGCACAAACTCCCCGAACCATTGCATATTGCACAAAAAATCGCGAAGAAAGGAACAAGCGAGAAGACAAGTGAAACAAACGACCAACTCGTCGAAGAAGAATACTTGAGCGAGGTAGCGGTATGAAACCTACAAGAAATCCTCAGAAAAAACTCAATCTTTCACAACTCATAGCAGAAGCGCTATCATTCACCAAATCATATTATGGAATCACCGCACAGTATCCTGCACCAGCAATCATTATCGACCAAAGACCAAGTCCCGCGTATATTCACAATACTAATGCCATCCATCTCCTCTCAGACTACAAAGACAGAGAACAAGCATTCGCCATCGGAGAAGAAGCATCGCACTACTGGCACCGATGGGAAAACCCATCACTCAACGAAGAACTCCTTGAACTACAAAAAATAATCGCAGAACATTCTCGAACTGACAAGTCTCCAGAAGAAAAAATGAAAATAGTTGCTCGTTGGATAAGCATAAGAACTCTTCAAGAACTCGTTGGGTGCCTTGGAGGAATAGGTTTCACAGCACACAACAAAGGAGATATTCAAAAGATATTCAGAGCAATAAACAGTATGAAGTTAGAAGATTCGCCAACCGGAACTGAAATAATCGATCACTACTTAGGATACAAACTTGCGCCAGAAGCATACCACACGTTCACTCCACAACAACGAAACAAACTACTCCACATACAATCAACATCAGAAATACCAGAACTACTCGCAGGAGGAACACGATGACACCACAACAAGCCATCCTCCTCCAAATGGAAGCACTAGAATGGGTACGGGCGTTCTATGGAAGCAAACTCCAACCACCAAGACCACGACTCGGAATGACGAAAGGAACACCAGAGTTCAAAGTTGAACCTGAAAAGTGTCTCATCAGTATCAACCCACGCTTTCCAGACAATGATATTCTCGTCAGTGCTGGAGAAGAAGCAGGGCACTACTGGCACTATTATGAACAACCAGCACTCTTGGAAAGACTCGAAACACTTACAGATATACTCAACCACGGTCGCGCTCCTGAATCAGAAAAAGAAAGAGCAGTACTTTCATACGGAAAACTTGTTATTCTTCAAGAATTCGTAGGAAGACTTGCAGGATATAAGTTCTTTCAACACAAGGAAGGAAATGTCGAGGACTTCGCAAAAAATATTTATTGGACATCACCAGAACCGCCACAAAAAACAGGAAATGGTGCTATTGATGATTTGAATGAAGATATACTGATACGACAATTGTTTTCAAATGCAACACACCAAGTTGGATACGAACTCGCACTCGAAGTCATCAGAAAAGGAACACCA
>CAYHWM010000045.1:0-4206 GCA_964359925.1 uncultured Methanosarcinales archaeon | reverse complement strand
AACACCACCGCTCCGCGTACGACGACAACTCCTCCAGTGTGCGACGCTCGAAGAAGCGATGGAACTTACAGCGCCGTACAGGATTGAAAGTGAGCGAGAACATACCGCGAACAACAATAAAAACCGCGGAGGAGCAGCGAAACGATGACGACTCCATCCCGACGAGTAGCAGTAACACGAAACAGTTGCAGAAGTATTGATGACCATACTATCGACATCTTCACCTATTACTGTGGAGATTTTAAAGACATCTTCCGAGGAAAACCAGTACTTGATGTTGGATGTGGGCAACGAGGAGGACTGTGCGATTTTGTTTTAGGACAAGGAGCAACGAAGTATGTTGGCGTCGATATAGACGAAACAGCGATAGCGTTTTCTTGGTGTGCTGAAAAGAGAGGAACTTTTATTTGGGACGATCCCATTCACGTTCTCTCAACGCTCAAAAAACCACACATCGTCGTTAGTGCGGCAATATTTGATAATTGCATCATCGAAGACATACAGTATGCTGAACGACTCATTCAAGCAATATCACAACAAACACCAACAGGATGGCACACAGCACACTGGGCAGCAGACCTCTACCACTATGGTCGACACTTTTCAAGAGCTGGACTTGATAGGATGAATACTAACACTCAAAACGAACGAGAATGTTTCGGAGTGTATCAAAAGACTGCCGAGGAAGGACGCCAATGACTCCCAAAACGTTCTACTCGAAGATGCCCGAACACGTTGCAACGCACGTTCAAAAATACGTACGATTCCTCGACGGTATCGGTTGCGAAGCATACGGACTCGGAAGTACGCCCACAAGAACGACCACCAGCAAAACTCCCGACGCAGAAATCATTGTCGATACGAGAACGTTCAACAAGAAAGCAGCAACAGGATTTCTTCCCGGAAAAAGCATTGGCGAAATTGTTCGAGAACTCAACGAACGAGTACTCGAAAGTGGAGCGGATATACTAAAACACTCTCCGGAAGGAATCCAAGCACTCACAAGAATACAAACTGTCATTTATGAAAGAAGAAACAGCGACGATCCAGAACAAAACTCTTTCTTCGCGCAACAAGCAACAAGAGCATACTTTGAAATGGCAGAACTCCCAGTAAAAGCAGCAGTAGAAACATACGAAGACACGAACGACTTCGAACGATCGCCAATACCACTCCTGATAGGAGGAGTAGAAGCATTCTACCTCCCACTACCGCCAAGAAAAAAAGTGTCGAGGACGAGAATAAAAAAAGACACTCTCGAAGCACGAATAAGAAACACAATACTTCACATAGGATTCACGAACGAAGAACCATTCACGGCGCGACCAGAAACGGAACGAGCGAGGCTGACGGTATGACTCCACTTGCGCCAACCACTACTGAAAACAACGAGAGAATTTTGTCAGCTCTCCGATTCTGCACTCCTCGACAAGCACGCGATGAAACTACTGAATACTGGAATCGCTGGAAAGATACTATAGAACACCACGTTCGTGGAGCGAACGTTTTCGAAATAGGAGTCGGCTACAACGGAGGGCTCTACGACTTTTCACGGTCGTGCGGAGCGAAGTCATACGTAGGAGTCGACATTGATGCCGAAGCAGTAAGATCATCGAGGGAAAAACATCCTGAAGGCACGTTTCTCCACCGAGAACCAGTACACCTCCTCCATCAAGATACAACACCGCTCCTCGTCGTCAGCTCAATAACGCTCGACCAATGGGTCATCCCGCCGAACAACTACTCGAGAGATCTCATCAGTGCTATCGCTCAGAGAACTCCAGCAGGTGGGAGAACGATTCACTGGGGAGTGTGCGTCAAACACTACGACGAACTCTTCCAAAACGCAGGATTCATCGTCGAGCAAGACTTCATATTAAGAGTGTATAGGAAGAAGTGATCATTTTGTAGTTTTTTGTTGCCAGTTCTACACGGTGAGAATTTTCAGTCCCGGAACATTTTTGAAGTCTTTGTCTGTAGTGATGAGTGATTCTTCATTTGTTATACATATTGCGACGATAAAACTATCCAACTTTCCCAAAGGTTTTCCTTTCTTCATCATTTCTTGCTCTATCTCTGCGCTTTTTATCGCAGATGATGGATCAAATGAAAGAATGTCGAACGTTTGAAGATACTCGAGAACTCTTTGTTTGTGTTCTGGTTTCGTACCAACAAGAATTTCGTGGATCGTTATCGTTGTTGTTTTCGTGCATTCTTTCTTGTACTTATCACGAAGAATAATTCCGAGACCATTACCCGAAAGTATATCGATGATTGCCGAGGAATCAAGTATTGCCATTATGTTCTCCAATGATTCGCTAATCTTTTCTGACGCTCAACAGCATCTTTGTCAACAGTTGCTCTCTGAATTTTTATCTGTTTTTTCCACTCACTCGATTCATCTTCTGTTATGGAGAGTATTCCGAAATACTTATCCATAGCACTTGTTTTATCACGAGTTATTCTCAATATGACTTCGCTGAAACTTTCTCCAGCTCTTTTGAAGAGAGAAAGTGCATCGTACGCGTTTTCCGTTATCGTTAAAGACTTAATAACCATACTACACTTAAGGGCACACGTATATTTAAAGTTTTCCATGAACCAACAAAAGTCTTGCTTTTTTGTCCCACATACTTTTTATCTTGCGTCCCCTTGTTCACCGTTAGGCGATTAGTATGTCACAATCAAGCTCAGGCACTCCATCAACAGGTTCGTCCACATCATCAGCACCAACTCTCTCCGGAGGCTCAGCAGTACCGTACTCTGGTCAACCAACAAGCAGTTACGCATCAGCACTCCACTCACCCAACTCCTCAACTTACACTCTCGGAGACCATTCACAATCAATACGAGTAGCAATAGGAAGATCACCACTCGAGTCAGCACTCCTCGAAGCGATAGGACAGTACTTACAACCGAATCAAGACCCTCAACATACTCCAGACTACTCAAAGCAATACGGTTCTATGCCCGTCAGATATGACGACCAAACAAGACCACTCAAACGAGGATACTCTGAAACTAACACTGCCGAAACCATTGAGGCAACAAGAACTATTGGAGAACCAACAATCCCACAACGAGCAAGATATAATAGTGAATCTCGTTACTAATTGAACATTTGCGAGCTCCACTAGTATAGCAAACCGCTAAAAGAATGTTCCAAAATTAGTGCGATTTGCTATAACCTCAACGCGAATAGTCAACAACCCACTACCTGCCTCCTACAACCTACCATCCACCTCCCACTTCCCACAACCTACTGCCTACCACCTACTGCCCACAACTCATATCACCACCTTTAAAAATCACCGAGTACTTCCTCACCATAGGGGAACTCAATGAACATCATTCAAGAAAGCAGTCTCGTAACGAGGATTATCGACGCGCTACCAGAACCGAGAAAGATTGAAGTACGAAAAACGCTCGAAAACTACACAGGAGACCCCCGAGCATTAAACGCACTGTGCGAATTCGCAGGAACGTACAACCCCTGGGAAGCAGTACAACAACTAAGACTCCGTAGAGCAATCTTCAAGACTCCAAAACAAGAAAGAACTATCGGAGGCCACGGAAGAAGCATCACAGGACAACTCCTCACAAACCAATTCTTCCTATACACACTCGAAGGAGGAGAACTACTTGGAGGGCTCAAAATGGGAGCTCAAGCTCTCACAAAAATAATTGATGCGTTTGGAAACGAACAACAACGAGAAGCAATAGCCCCCCGAGGAATGAGGTCAGCAAGAGACCAACGAACAAGAGAACTCTACCACATCGCTGAAACGTGGGGCACAACACTTGAAGAACTCCTCACACTACCAGTCAACAAAGCAACAAGAAGCGTACCCGAAAGAGAACAACTCAAAACAATACTCGGACTCAACGAAGAAATACAACGAAGACTAAAACTCATCGACTCACTCGGATTCGGAAACACAGCACTCCCAACAATGAACACGCCACTCTACGGACTCATAGCAGGAGATGCTCGAGGAATGGACCTCCTCGGATGGTACCGAGAACAAGCAGACGCAGGAACGCTCCCCGAAGAAGTCGCAACAGCATACTGCACCGTACGACACCCACTCGCAATACTCTCAGAAGAAGAAAGAAAAAACTTCCTCGCAACACTCATCACCTACGGAGCACTCCACAGACCGATCAGCAGAGAATCAGCCATCGGAGGATTCCAAAAAGATATCA
>CAYHWM010000044.1:0-8645 GCA_964359925.1 uncultured Methanosarcinales archaeon | reverse complement strand
ACCTTCATCGATAACTTTATTAACATCGCCCTGTGATTATCGTCGATGACTGATCAGAACGTCAACCCTTACACCGTGGAAGGAGCTGTAGATTATGATAGGCTCGTGAAAGAGTTCGGGCTTGAAAAGATTACGCCGGAAATTCTCAAAAGGATTGAGCAACACGCTGGAACGCTTCATCCGATGTTGAGGAGGGGAATATTTTTTGCGGGGAGAGATTTGAAGTGGCTTCTTGATGAGCACGATAAGGGTAACACGTTTTACTTGTATACTGGGTTGGGTCCTTCTGGTCCTGTGCACGTTGGGCATTTACTCGTGTGGTATTTTACGAAGTGGCTTCAGGACGCGTATGGTGCGGAGTTGTACTTTCAATTTACGGATGATGAGAAGTTTCTTTACAAGAATCTCACGTATGAGGAAGTGCAAGAATG
Organism: uncultured Methanosarcinales archaeon; assembly: GCA_964359925.1. Lineage (GTDB taxonomy): Archaea > Nanobdellota > Nanobdellia > Woesearchaeales > ARS49 > JACQMS01. Next base: position 8,214 of record CAYHWM010000044.1, on the reverse strand, counting down.
GATGGAAGAGAATATGCTTGACGTGATAGCGGTGGGTTTCGACCCTAAAAAAACCCATTTCCTTATTGATACGAAGCACGCGAACACGTTGTATCCTGAAGCTCTCAAGGTAGCGAAGAAGATTACTGTTTCTATGATTAAGTCAAGTTTTGGTTTTACTGACTCGAACAATATTGGTTCTGTTTTTTACACGTCGATGCAGACAGTTCCTGCATTTTTGCACTCGAAACTGAAGAAGAAGAATGTTCCTTGTCTTATTCCTCACGCTGTCGATCAAGATCCTCACTTCAGGCTTACAAGAGATATTCTTCCAAAGTTGGGATACTATAAGCCTGCAAGCATTCAGTGTTCGTTCCTTCCGCCGTTGACGGGGAGTGAGGGTAAAATGAGTAGTTCCGAAGTGATCAAAGGAATACTTTCTACGGACACTCCTGAAATAGTAAAAAATAAGATGAACAAGTATGCGTACTCTGGAGGAGCTGCGACTCTTGAAGAGCATAGAAAGAATGGTGGAAATCCTGACGTTGACGTTTCGTATCAGTATCTTCGATACTTGTTCGAGGCGGATGATGCTAAACTGAAAGAAATCTATTCTTCTTACAAGAAAGGAACGTTGACGAGTGGAGAACTGAAATCGTACACTATCAAAAAGATGAATGAGTTCCTCGCAGATCATCAAGAGAGGAGGAAGAAAGCGAAAGAACTTATTCCAAAGTACCTATATAAAGAACGTGCAAACCTTTAAAAACCTTCCTTGAATCCTGTGAAGTAACCGAGGTGCTTCGGTATGACTTGAGCACGCTTGGAGAATGCGCAGTTTCGTTTTCTCCGAGAAGTACTATTGGTATACTACTATGGCAAGAATGTATTCAGGAAAGAAGGGTAAGAGTGGCAGTAAGAAGCCTGAGAACCCTGAGAAGCCTTCGTGGCTTCGATACTCTGAGCCTGAAGCAGAACTACTCATTTCGAAACTCGCTAAGGAGGGCAAGACCCCTTCGATGATTGGTCTCACGCTTCGCGATAGTTATGGTATTCCAAGCACGAGATTGTTATTGAAGAAGAAGGTTTCTGAGTTGTTGAAGGAGAAAAAGTTATTGTCTGATATTCCTGAGGATTTGTCTTCGTTGATGAAGCGACTCGTCTTGATTAAGAAACATCTCGAGAAGCACCCTCATGATATGACTGCTGTTCGTGGTGACAATATTACTGATAGTAAGATGAAAAGGCTCATTAAGTACTACAAAAGCACAGGTAAGCTTCCTGTTGATTGGAAGTACAACTGGGAACGAGTCAAGTTACTCGTTGAGTAAGCGTTCTCTGGCTGAACGGTTCGGAATTCTTTGAAAGAGAGATGTTTTTTCAGAAACAAGAGCAGTATTTTTTGTTCTCGTCGAGAGAAAAGAAAATGGTGTGAACCAGATAAGAAAAAAACAGTGTGAAAAATAAAATAATAGTTGAACGGATTCCTCGTCGAGAAAATGTGGTGAAAAATATTTTTCTCGTCGATAAAAATAAAAACATTCTCTTTCGATACCTTTAAATATTTGTGGTCTTCTATCAACATCACTTTTCATAAACATATATTGGGGTGTTACTGTTGAAAAAAGATATTGTCGGAGTTTTCCTACGAGAGAAGCCAGCGCATATGTTACTACACCTTCGAAGTTCGAAGGATATGAACACGTACGCTTCTGAACTCGCGAAGCGTATTGATTGCACGTATTCTCACGTTGTGAAAGTTCTTCAGAACATGGAGCAGAACGGTCTTGTTAAGTTTGACAAACAAGGAAGGTTGAAACTGCTTACGCTCACAAAGAAAGGTTCTGAGATTGCTGAACACATTCACAACATTAAAACAAAATTGATGTAATAGTCTATTCTCATTTTGTATACTGAACCATTTGTGGATAGTAACAAACACTTATAAACGATTCTTTGCAATTCTCTCTGAATGGGTGATCAAAAAGTCCTTCTTGAAGTTCCGGCCCCTCCGAAGAAGAGTTGGTTTACTTGGAATAGTGCTCCGAGTATTCAGCGTTTGGCTCAGAAAGAGACTGCTCTTGCAGACCTTCATACTACATTAAAAATAAAAGAAGATCGTTTGAAGAAGAAGACGGAAGAGTTGGTCGTGAAAGAAAAAACTCTTGGCCAGCTCGAAAACCAGAGAGATTCTATTCTTGAGCAAGGAACGAAAGCTCAGGAAGAGTTGAACGAAGTAAAAAAAGAGTGTGACGGTCTTGAACAACGACGTTCTGAACTCGTGAAGGATCTTGCAGAAAAGCAACGAGAGTTGACTGATGCTCAAAAAATTCTTCAACAAACTGCTTCGAGGATAACGATGCAAGAGCAAGAGTTGGAAGAGAGGGAAAAGAATGTTTCTACGAAGGAGGATACTCTCAAGTGGAAAGAACAAGAATTACTCAAGAAGGAAGGAATGCTCGGTGCGGAACAAGAAAAAATGTCTGCAAAAGAGAAGGATCAAATTCACAAAGATTTAGAGCTGATGGAGCGTCAGAAATCTTGCGAAGACGCTCTCGTTCACTTAAACAAAGTTCATGCTGAAGTGTTGAGAGAGAAGAACGAGTTCGAGAAATCATATCACGAAAGTTTTGAAGCGTGGGCGAACGCTCACAAAGATTTACACGAAGTAACGGAGAGAGCTCGCAAGGAGAGAGAGGCAGCTCAAGGAATAGTTCAGAGAGATCTCGCACTCTTACAAGATCGTGAAGACGAGATTAACAAGTCAGTTGCTGAACTCTTGAAGGATAGTAAGAGGTTGGAAGAAGATGAACGCTCAATAGTTGCAAAATCGAGAGTTCTTCTCGCTCGTCAGAAAAAAGGGGAGAGTCATGAAAGTACTATTCAAAAACGGGAAAGAGAGGTCAAGCAGAGGGAGGCGTTCTTGAATGCTTCCCTCGGAACGCTTGAGCGGGTGAAGAGAGATTTGGAGAAGAAGCAAGCGAAGATTGGGTCTATGAAGAATATTGAATCAACGATTACAAAATTGAAGAAGACTCAGGAAGCGTTCGAAGACGAGCTCGCAGCGGAAGCGGAAGAGCTCATCACTGATAAAGAAGAGAATGAGAACCCCGAATTGAAAACTCTCGACGGAGTAACGGAAAGGATTCACTCATTGCTTCAACAGAAAGAGTTTGGTAACGCTCGCGAAGAACTCAAGCACGTGAGAAAAATGGAACGAGATTCTTCAGCAAGCGAACGGTCAACGATCACTGCACGACTCAAAGCGTTAACGACAGAGATAAAGTTAGCCGAACTGGAAGGGTAGTTACGTCACAGAAATAGGGAATGGTTCGAGCTTCTGAAAATGTCGAGGATTGTCAAATCCTATTACTGTAAAAAATAGCTGACAAGAAGAAATTCCGTTTATTTGCAGTAAAAAGCCATCCCGAGAAATGTTTGCTTGAATTCCTTCGGTTTCGAGAACAGTCTTTATTTGAAGTAAAAGCTCCCTGGAACGCATATGAAGACCTATTCGCAAGTATGGAGTACGATACTGTTTTCTGAAGTCGCGAGATATATATCCATCCGTGTCAAAAATCCCTCGAACGCAATGGAGAAGTGCCTCCCTGTTGTTGGGAAGAAGAAATTCTGGAGGTATGGTTACTGTGTGAGATTTTGCGCCTGAAGGGAATAGGAATCGTTCAGTAAGAAGCGTATGGAATGATTTTGAGTTATAGGTAAGTCGAAGAGTGTTGTCTTTTGATCTCAGAATGGGGTTTCCCATAGGAAAAAATGTTTTGATGTGAGGAATGAGTATTTTTTCAAAATAGTCCTTATCGAGATGAGCATCACCTGTGAACTGAACGATAGAACACGAACCATAAGTATTTGTGAAACCATCGCCTATGAACGCTCCAATAACTTCTCCAAGCTCTGGAGTAAGTCTCGCGAGAATACTATTCCGCGCAGAATTCTTGCCACGTGCTATCGCGATATGCCTGCCAGAAGCAAGAATTTCGGGATATTTTCGAGCAGTGGTCTTCCCTCCCTTGAGTCGTCCCCAGTTTCTTGATCGAGCAAAAGTATGTTCGAGGAAGAACACTCTTTGATGGTGTGGCATCAATGAAACGAGTTTCAAAAAAGAAGTTTCCGAAAGGGAAATCTCTCCATTTCTTAGTTTATCAAGGTATGTTCTCGAAACTTCTATGGATTGAGCAATTGCTGTCCACGTTTCAAGTTTATTTTTAAGAACTTGAAAGAAGTAGTTTCTCGAAGATTCTTTGTTAAATAAAATCCGAGATGTCATAGAAGAGATGAGCAGTTTATTACTTATATCCTTTGTGTCAACTTGTCCAGTGACTATGAGTCGTGTCCAGTGGAAGGTCGACTCGAATAAAGGCAAAAACCTTAAAAGCGATGTAGTTCCCCTTCTTGTATGGATTGCGCGATTTGTAAAGGGTCGATAAGCACTACCTTTCTCGAGAAGGTTCTTGGAACGGTAGTCAAGGGGAAAGACGGGAAACAGCACAGAGTGTGTTCATCTTGTCAGAAACGGTTCCCTACAAAAGAAGAAATGCTTAAGAACATCGTATAAATCCTCAAGGTAATCCCGCCTCCGTGGCTCAGCCTGGTAGAGCGACTGCTTCGTAAGCAGTAGGTCGGGGGTTCAAATCCCTCTGGAGGCTTATGAAATTATTAGAAAAAGTTAAGACAAAATGGACTGAAAAGAAGAATATTATTGCTTCTGATGTACAACAAGGATGGCGCTCCACAACAATAACATACTGTTTCGCATTCATTTTCTATGTGTTGTATATATTACAAGTTCAAAAAACGGTTTCTGTGATTTCTGCAGTGTTATTCGCAGCAGTCTGCATACTTGGATTTATACGCTTGCGAAAATATAACATTTCAAACAGTACTATAATGCAACTATATTTCATGACCGTTCTATTTGTTCTGTTGATTTTGGCATATCTCGGATCAGTTCTGGACGATGCAGTAGTAGTAGAATTCGCGCTTACAAGTGTGTTCTTTAGTTTGCCAACTTTATACATTATTATTTTGTTGTTCATAGGAATAAGTAGTATGTTAACACAGGAAAAAATAATCTCAGTCATTGCACACTATTGCATAATAAGTCTTTTGTCGGTAATTCTTTTTGCGATGGCATCAGTATTTATTGGTACGAACAACAGTTCGTTGTCAGAACACATAGTTCAAAGCGCTTTGACATTTTGGAATTTGAACAATTTGAAAGATGGCGGAGCAAGAATTCTTCCATTGATTGAAACTATTTTCTCAACTATAGTTCATATCATATTTGTAGCAATTGCAGTAAATAATCTGAAATATAAAATTGATAAGCATGAGGAAACAGAGCAATAACTCTACTTCTTCTTCATAACAATCTCTTGTATCACTTTTCGTACTTTGACTGCGTCTGCTCTTCCTTTCAGGAGGAGTAGTGTTTTTCCTATGAGTGCTCCGAGTGGTTCTTGTTCGTGTCCGACGATGCTGTCGTGGATGATTCTTCGGAGTTCTGTGTCGTCGAGTGGTGAGTACGTGTGGAGTTCTTGTTCAGGGTTTGCACTTGCGAGGAGCGGGAGTACTCCTTCTTTCGTGATCGTTCCTTCGGAGTACGCTTTCAAGACGATGCCGTAGTGTTCTTCGGGTATTTCTATTTTTATTCCGAGTTTTGTTTGAATCATATCACTACCCGCGATTAATAGTTCTGCGAGGAATGGTTTTGGCACGTTGAGTTTTGACAGTTCTTCGTACAGTTCTGATTTGTCGCTTTTCGCGATGACCATTGCTTGGTCTTGACTCAGCCCGTCGTGGTGGTATCGTTGTGCTTTTGACTCGTACGTTTCCGTGAGTGGTAGGTTGTCGAGGAGTTGTTGTGTGATGATGGTTGGTGGCACGTCTGTTTCTGGGTACATTCTTGATGCTCCTGGCATCGCGCGTAAATAACTGGAGTTTCCGTCGGGGAGTGCTTTTCTTACTTCTGTTGGTACTCCGTTCGTGAGTTGATGGAGTCGTTCCGTGATTGCTGTGAACGCGCGGTACGCTGTTCTTTCTTCTTCGATGACGAGGATGAATCCGTCATTCGCGTTGCATTGTGTCGCGTTTAACAAAGCATTCACGTCGACGTCTGTTAAACCGTAGCCCGGTAGTTCGTCGCTGTGTAAGAGTCCTGTAATTCCTACTTCTTGCTTCGCATAATCAGAAAGTTCTGTTGCTACTCTTTTGTTTGGTTGTAGTTCTGTTCCGAGTATTCCTTTTGCTCCGTTCACTCGTGCGGCGTAGCATCTTTTTCCTCCGGCGATCGCGTTCGTTATCATTTTTGATGCTGTTGCGGATAGGTGTGATGTGACTTCGAGTGGTGGTTGCAGGAATATTTTTTTGAGTGTTGGCGCGAGTGTTACAATGTTGTGTTGTCTGAGCGCTTCTCGTATGATGTATTCTGGTATGAGTTTGAGGTCTTGTGCTCCTTTGAGTTCTACTCTGTTGCCTGTCGTAATGCTGACGTTGAGGTCTTGTCGTATCGTTCCGAGTCCTCTTTTTGCTTTTCCTGTTGCTCGGATGAGAAGTCCTAGTGTTTCTGCAACGAGTTTTGCTTGTTCTGGTGTCGTAATATCGGGGGCTGTTGCTATCTCGATGAGTGGGATGCCGAGACGGTCGAGCTTGTACGTCGTCGTCGTTGGATTTGTAGACAGTAGTCGTGCGCTGTCTTCTTCGAGGACGACTGTTTGTATTCCTATCGTTCCTGTGCTTGTCGTGAGTGTTCCGTTCATTCCGGTGAGTGTTGTTCTTTGGAATCCTGTCGTGTTGCTTCCGTCGATGACTATTTTTCTCATCGTGTGAGCTTCATCGACGATCGTGCAGTTCAAGAGTTTGCAGAGTTGGAGTGTTGTCGTGAGTGCTTCTTTGTTGAGTGGTGTTGGTGGTGCTTCGTCTAAGTCTATGAGGCACGTGCTTGTTGTTGGTGCTTCGTACGTGAATGTTTTGTTTCTTTGTGATTGTTGCAACGCTGCGATGTCGTGAGTTCCTGTTTCTCCGATGACTGATCGTAATTGTCTCGTTATTTTTGTTCTTGTTATCTCGTCGGTGATGAGTGTTGGGCAGTGGCAGTGGAGTTTTGTTCCTTCGAGTTGTTGGTGTATCTCGAGTCCACACTTGAGTTCTCCTGGCGAGAGTGTGAACTTGTCTCTTGGTGTTGTTATCATTGGAGGTAGTCCTCCGGTTGTTCTCTCACGGTGAACTCGTTGACGAGTGGCGTGGTGAGGAGTGCTCGTCGTTGTTCTGTTGTTTTTGACCGCGGTCCTGTAATGATTGCTTTCACGTATGCTGTTTCTGGTGTGAGTTCTTCGAGGTAGAGTGCTTCAAGTTCTATGGATAGTTTTCTCAGGTTTGTGTACACGTAAGGGTTTACGTGTCCGTAGAGTGTTTGGGTTGTGATGACGACGAGTGTTCCTTTTTTCTTTGCGTACTCGAGTGCTGGGATGATGCTTCCTTTCCCGTTGGTTGGTACGTGTCCGAGTGCTGTTGCTGCGATGATGAGTACGTTCGTTCCTTGTTTGACTGCCTGAGTGATACTGTCAGGGTTCATTCCTGGGTGGATGGTGATGAGTGTTACGTCGTCGGAGATTTTTGTTTGTAGTTTAAGTTCTCCTCCTTTCGTCCACGGTTGTTGCGCGAGAAGTTCGAAGTGGTGTGGAGTCACTCGAGCAATGGGCGGATGATTCACTGGTCGGAATGCGTCTCTTCTCGAAGTGTGCATTTTTCTTACTTTTGCTCCGTGGAGTAAGAGGCAGGACGTGTCGTTTATTGTTTCGTGCATGCAAACATAAACACCTGCAGGTCCTACAGCAGCGGCACGTACTCAGCATAACAAGTTCAAGAACGCATCACTACTTCCTCTGTCAATGCTTCGTTGTGCTCCTGTGATAATGACTGGCTTGTTGAGTCCTACGAGGAGATAACTCAGTGCAGCACTGATGTAATGCATCATGTCTGTTCCCATCGTGACGACTATTCCATCGACGGTTTTTAGTTCTTCTTGGATGTGTTTCGCTATAGTGAGCCAGTCTTGAGGTGTTACATCTTCAGTCATCAAAGAACACACTTTTTTTGCTTGAATGTTCGCTATCGTTTTGAGTTCTGGGAGCATCTCTATGAAATCTTTTGCAGTGTAGTGCGCGCTCGCTCCTCCTGTCGTGTAGTCTACTTTTGATGATATTGTTCCACCTG
>CAYHWM010000043.1:0-8695 GCA_964359925.1 uncultured Methanosarcinales archaeon | reverse complement strand
CGGAGTATTATGATGTGTGTGAGTCGTTGTTGCACGACGGGAAAGCATATGTTTGCACGTGTGATGCTGACGTGTTTCGAGGATTAGTTGGTCACGGGAGGCAGTGTCCTTGTCGAGAGAACTCGCCGAAGGAGAACGTGAAACGTTTCGGTTTGATGTTTTCAGAGTATAAAGCTGGCGAGGCAGTCGTAAGGTTCAAGACTGATTTGAGCTTGAACAATCCTGCGTTGCGTGAGTGGCCGATGATGCGAGTGAACGAGCATGAGCATCCGAGGACGGGAACAAAACATAAGGTGTGGCCGTTGATGAATTTTTCTGTCGCTGTTGATGATCACGTGACTGGTGTTACTCATAGTATTCGTGGTAAGGATCATGCTGATAATGCGAAGAAGCAAGAATTCTTACAGAACGCGATGGGGTGGGATGTTCCTACATCTTCTTTTATTGGCAGAGTGAATTTTGAGGGTATTGAGTTGTCAACGACGAAGACGAGACTGGCTATTGAGCGTGGAGAGTTTACTGGTTGGGATGATCCGAGACTCGCATTTTTGCCCGCGTTGCGTCGTCGTGGGTATCAGGCTGGTGCGTTGCGAAAGTTTGCAGAGTCGATGGGTGTCTCACTCGCTGACAAAGTTGTTTCTCAAGAGGACTTGTTTAAAACGTTGAACGCGTTTAATCGTGAAGTTGTCGATGCTGGTGCTCGTAGAGTGTTCGTCATTCCTGACCCTGTGAAGCTCTCGGTAGAGAACGCTCCTCATAAAATCGCGAGGATTCCTGTCCATCCAGACCATCCTGAGCGTGGTGAGAGAGTGTTGGACGCTCGCGGAGTGTTTTACTTGCCGAAAGCGGATAAGGATTTATTCGTGAAGGGCGGATTGTATCGGTTGATGGGGTGTTACAATTTCACTGTTGAGGATGTTGCTCTCGTGTTCCATTCGGAAGACAAAGAAGTGTTCCATAAAGAAGGAAAAACGACGGAAGGGAAAACTGGCGGGGAGAAGGGTGGAAAGATTATTCACTGGTTGCCGTTCCAAGAAGCAGTGCCGTGTAAGATAGTGATGCCGGACAATACCATCAAGGAGGGCGTCGCGGAGAAATCATTGCTCGATAAGAGTGTCGGCGATATCGTTCAGTGTGAACGGTTCGGGTTTTGCAGAGTTGACTCTCTCTCGCCGTTGACGTTGTATTATGGGCATCGATGAATCGTATGAATGCTTAAGGTGTGTGAACTATGATGAAAGAGTGGTATTTCAGTATTGGAGCTGTCATGTATAGTGTAGTGTTGAAACCTTTGTTGAGAGGTTTACGAGAATGCATACTTCACTGTGCCAAGATATCCAAGAATGATATTGTCTTAGATGTCGCTTGTGGAACGGGCGATCAAGCATTGCTTTTTGCTAAACGAGGAGCTATCGTTACAGGTGTTGACCTCTCTGAAGAAATGATCGCAGTTGCAAAGAGAGAAACAAGAAATTTTCCCGTGACGCTTCTCCAGTGTGATGCGACTCGATTGCCTTTCAAAAATAATACGTTTCACGTTTCGACGTGCACATTAACGCTGCACTCTCTTAATCCACATGCTCGCGAGAAGGTTCTCAAAGAAATGAAAAGAGTAACAAAAAAGAATGGAAGAATTATTATTGGAGACTACACTATTCCCCGATCAAAAAGTATAACAACTGTTGTTGATAGATTGATCTTCTGGAGCATCGAGAGATTCCTTACTGACAAGGAGCATCACAAAAATTATAAACTATTTATGACTCTCGGAGGTATTCACTCATTTGTAAAAAAACAGCACCTCGCCATAGAACGATCGCACAGCATGTATGGGGACAATTTTGGAATACTACAATGTAAGAAATAAAAAAGCAAGAATGTGTGGATTCTGTCGCATAGACTCCATTGAACCACTCGTGCGGTATTATGAGCATAGGTGACTTCTAAAACGTTACAGAATCACTTTCCAAATCTCCATTTTCTTTAGCTCTCACTATCATCTTTCTTTTTCTTTTTGATATATCCTTTCTTGTACCCATCCACACAGCTTTCCGAGAGTGTACAGTCCTGCTCCTGTTCCGACGTAAAACAATGTTGATTCTAAACTATCTCTCTGTGTTCCTTTCGCTATCTCATAAATTCCTGTAACTTGTGCTATTGTTCCAATAGTTTTTCCGATGAGATAGTTGTTCATTTGTTCCTCCAGAGATCATATTCTTTTTGTACTTGTTGTGCGAGTGGAGAGTCTTTTTTTATTTCGTGCCAAGCTCCAAAAGGGATTCTTGGTGCCCCATGCCATAGTTGTTCAAATTTGTCAATAGTTCCATCTTTATCATCATCTATTCCTCGGAGAGGCCACCACTTTGCTATTCTTGGAGGTGCAGTAATTTTTCTATACTCTTCGTATTCTTGTACTAGTATGGGTTTATTTCTTTCTCTCTCTTCACACCACTCGCCCCAGTTGTACGTCCCTAACATCAGCATTACTATTGTCACAGGCGCTACCAACACTTCCGTTCCCTGAAATCTTCCCATAGTTCTCTTGTTCATCAAGCAGGTTGTACACTTCCTTTGGTTATATTTCTTTGTTGTGAAATTTTCTCAACAATGTAAATGTTTATATATCCGTTCTGTTTCTCAAATAGGATGGACGAGGTTGAAGAGGCACTACACACAATTGGTTTTGATGAGAAAGAAGTTCTGATGTATGTTGCATTGCTGAAGCGGGGAGAGAGTTCTGCGACGATCATATCGAAGGAGACAGGAATTGAACGAACTCTTGTGTACTACATTCTCGAACGATTGCTCGGAAAAGGTCTTGTTTCCTTTAAGCAAAAGAACAACGTCAAATATTATGCCGCTTCTGATCCAAAGAATATTCTTGTATCGTTGAATGAAAAATTGAAGGTGTACAAAAATGTTCTGCCAACACTACAAAAAATGAAGCGTGCGACGAGTGATGGCGATTTGCAGGTTGACGTGTTCAAAGGATTTGAGGGATCAAAAGCTGTCTTGAGAGACATCTTCAAAACAAAAAAAGAAATACTCGTCCTCGGAGAACAGGGACAACTTCAAAAAGAGTATCCTGAATATAAACATGTATACTTTCACTCTTTGGAAAAGACCAACATACAAGAGAGGGTTATTGTGAGAGAAGATTTGCGAGGAAAAGTCGGAAGCTCGAAAAAGTCGGAGTTTCGATATGTCTCTAAAGATTCCATAAGTCCAACAACAACTACAATATCTGACGATAAAATAATCATAACGGTGTGGGAGAAACCAACGTACCACATCGTCATCAAAAGCAAAAAGATTGCGGATTCATACAAGACATACTTTCAGCATGTATGGAAAGGTGCGAAGAAGTGATTTGAAAAAACGAACATTTATATACTTGTTAGTACTAATAATTACTGGTTCGAAGTATGGTTGTTCAGTTCACTCTGCACGCGAAGGAAAGAATGGATGAGCACGGTATTGATGAGGAGCAGGTGAAGGTTGCTATCCTCCGAGGGTCAGTGTCTCGACAAACGGAAGGGTATTTGGCGTCATATACGTACTTTAGTGTAGCATTTCAAAGGCGTGGCGATGTGTACAGGGTGAAAACAGTATTTTTGAACAGGTGAAAGGTGAAACTGATGGCTAACGAAGAATCTTGTTGGGAGTGTGGAAAGAAGATGTTGAAGAAGTCGGTGCCGTACGTATTGTACGGTGTGAAGATTGGGGTGTTTCCCGCGCTTGTGTGTTTGAAGTGTGAGGAGCAGATTTTTAGTGAGGAGACTTCAAAGAGTATTACTCGTGTGGTGAAGGAAAGAGGCTTGTGGGGTCTGGAGGCCAAGACGAGAATTGGGCAGGCGGGGAATACTCTTGATATTCGTTTGCCGAAAAGAATTATTGATTTCATTAATGTGAAGAAGGGTGCGGAAGTCACTATTACTCCAGAGACGCAGAATAAAATAGTGATAACTGTGTAAGTGTGTCGCAGTCTTTGATGTTGGAGGTTCTGATGACCACGAACGTGCGTGATGAGTATTACTTGTTGACGGAGAAACTGGACGAGTTGGACGATGCCTTGAGGGGTAACTGTTCAGATATTGATTGTGATAAATATATCTACAAGGACTTGCTCAAGAAGAAGTACAAACCAGTTCTCAAACATTCTTTTTCTTGTATGCGTGGAGTGCGGAGAGATCGAGATGCAGTGATGCGTTTGTTGTCTGCGAGGAAGTTTCGACCTTTCCGGTACGAATCGTGTGACGTTTGCAAAAAGCAATGTGATAAGCTGAGCAAGAAATCAGGAATAGTAAGTTTCACGAGGCGTTCAGAAACTCATAAGGGGTTCTTCAATTGGGAGAGTGTTTGGGCACATACTACTTGTAAAAAGAAAGTGAAGATTCCTGAAGGTTGGAAAAAGTCTTGGTGTTGATTGGTTTCTCCGGCACATCATTGAGTGTTTCTCCTTTGTGAACTGCTTTCGCGAGTACGAGAAAAAGCAACATTTATATACTATTGTATTCTTATCATACTATTATTACAATAATGTAATAACTGTCCTATGAACAATCAAACGAAGATTTTGAGGTGTATTGTCGAGAGGGAGGGTGTTCCGCAGACTATTCTTTCGATAGCAAAACAGCTTCATATCAATTACAGAACGGTATTCGAAGACGTGAAACGATTGGAAGAAGAGGGAGTTCTTCGCCTTTTGAAAGTAGGTAGTGCGAATCTTTGCTCGTACACATATATTTTCAACGAGAAAACGGTGAAGTTGGAACGGTGGAGAAGAGACTTATTGTTGAAAAATAAGAATGTGAGAGTACTGTATGATCGCCTGAACGAAATAAAAAATCCTTTGTTCGTGGCAGTTATTTTTGGTTCGCACGCGAAGGGAAGTGTCGGAAAACAGTCCGATATAGATCTCTGTATCATAACTGATAGCGCAGAAATTCAAAAGAACGTTGAAAACATTGTGCGAACGATTGCGCTTCCCGTTCACCTTTTGTGTTTTTCGGTGAAAGAATTCGTGAGTATGCTCAAAACAACGGATGATACCGTTGGGAAGGAAATAACGAAGAGAAATATCATACTGAAAGGTATTGAACCATTGTATGAGGTGATTCGGTATGCTTGATGAACGTAGGGTTCAGGAAGCGGTGCAGAACGTGAAACGATATCTTTCCGATGATCTTCTCAAGAAAGAAAAATTTCAAAAAGTCGTCTTCGATACGTATATGAGAAATCATCAAGAGTCGTTGGATCTTGCAGAGCACATATTCTCGACAAACCGTTCGAACCTTTGGACGATTGTCATAAGTTACTATTCGATGTTTTACATAGCAAATGCAGTGTTGTACTCGTTGGGGTACAAGGTGGGTGATAAAATCGCTCATAAAATAACTGCTGATGCACTTATCACGGTCGTGCGAACAAAACTGAAAGCATCTTTGTTGGAAGAGTTTGAGACTGCACAAGAGGAGGCTTCACTTATTGCGGGAACGAAAACTGACTTGCTCATTGGTTCTTTTGATGCGGAGAGAGAAAAACGATCGTTCTTCCAGTATACTACGACGGAAGAGATAAAAAGTGCGAGAGCAAAAACGTCTTTCGAACGGGCAAGAGTGTTCGCTACAGAGATGAGAAAATTGTTGAGTGATGTGCCAAAAAGGTAATGTTCACTTCTTCGCTACTTTCCATAACAGTTGGAAGTGTTTTCGGTACATGTCTGCGACGAGTTTTGAGCGTATCACGATGGCGACGAGTGTTGGTTCCCAGATGTTGGTTCAGAGGGATGGTGGCAATTTGCCCCCTTCCTAACTTTTTTTTAGAAAAGAACAATCGAACCGTACACAATTTGTGTACAACTGACTCCTCACACATCCTTTCCCATAACCGTTTTGCGCTTGTTCGCTTTTGCTCTTTCGAGTGATTTGTGGATGAGTTCTGTTACTTTTTTTTCGAGTGCTTCGTAGTAGTCTGTCGCGACGCTGTAATTGCCTATGAGTTCTTTTACTCTTGAGTGGATGATGACCATGGTTCTTGTCGTGTTCTTAGGCGTTTTTAATGGTTGTGGTTCTTCGTGAGTGTTTTTTTATGTGTATACGTACACATAGCTTTTCGTTCGTGGAGTTTTGTCTTCTTCGTCAACGCTTCCACGTCTTTTTTATCAACTCGTCGCCCGATACGTTTCTTGTACGTGATGAGTTCTTGGAGTGGTGCGACGGGGATGATGAGTCTGAATACTTTTTTTCGTGAGGCATTGGGTAGGTTGACCGGTTGTGCTTTCCATTGTTTTGTGTTCTTGTCGTACAGTCGTTGTCCTTCCGCTCCGCACAGGTCTACCTCTTGACCTTTGTACTTCAATGTCATACGGAGGAGTGAGAAGTGGTCGTCGTCGTACCGTCCTGGCCCGTACGTCGTGTAGTTCTTGACGTCGTTCTCGATTCTCAGAATGTCTTCGTTTCGTAACTCTATATCAATATCTGCGAGCGGTCGTCGTGAGCCGTACACGTTCGCAGCGAGCCCTCCCGTGATCTGGAAAGGTATTTTGTGCTTTCGTAACAAGCGAATGATCCACGTGAGTGCTTGTCGAGTGTGGGGTTTCATCGATGGCCGTTTCACTTTTTTCAGGTTTTTAAGGGTTGCGAAGAAGTGGCAGAGTACGGGTGACTCTAGCACATCTCACGAATCTTACATAGCACAATACCTAAGTGTTTATAAACACTTGTATAGTGTACTACCTAAGTCTTTATAAACTTTGGAATGGGCGGTTCTGGTATGGTTGATCTCGCGGTTGATAGTATTCTGAAGCTTCGAGAAGAAAATCCTTGGTGGGAGTCGGGAAAGCCGAGGATGGGTATTCCTGATTTTAAACGGAGTGATTTTTTTTATTTCAAGAAGGCAGTGGTATCTTCTGGTGTTCACGTCTTGATTGGTCCTCGGAGAGTTGGGAAGACAACGCTGATTGACCAGCTTATCCAGTATCTTCTCGTGGAGAGAAATGTTGATCCGAAACGTATTTTTTTTGTTTCTTTAGAAAGACCATATCTCGAATTGTTTCCTGAAAAATTGTCGGGAGCGTTGGAGTTTTTCGAACAACACGTGCACGTTGGGAGTGTTGGGTCTGATGCTTTGACGTACTTGTTCATTGATGAGGCACAGTATGATCCTTCGTGGGCGAGGTTGTTGAAGCAGTATGTTGACCAAAAAAGGAACGTGTTCGCAATTGTTTCTGGATCGTCGTCAACTGCGGTGTACAAACATACTGTTGAGAGTGGTGCTGGAAGGTTTTATACGACGTATATGATGACGATGAAGTTCAGGGATGTTCTTCGTCGAAGGAATCCTGAGTGTGATAAACTTATTTATGATTCTTCAAGAACATTGCGTGATTCGTTTGTCGAGGCGTGTAAAGAAGGAAATCCTTCCGTGTACGAGTCGTGTGCTATTGCTACACTCACGGAACTCTCTGCTCTCCCTGTTACTCCTGAAATGGTGGTCGAGGAGTATCTTCTCAAAGGAGGGTATCCTGAATTTTATGAGTCTGGTGATTGGAAAAAAATATCCGCTCACTACCAGATGAACGTTTTCGACGCTATTATTCAGAAGGATGTCGTCAACGTGTTTGACGTAAAATTTCCTCAGCGTATGCGTACATTGTTAATGATTCTTCTCGAGCTGAGTGGTTCTGCTCTTTCTCGTGAAAAACTTGCGAAACTGTTGCACATGTCTGGAAATTTGAAAACGCTGGACCAGTACGTTGAAGCACTGTCCGAAGCGATGTTGATACGAACAGCTCTGCAGTTCAAACTCTCGCGAGTTCCGAGTACGAAAGAGAAAAAGTTTTTTGCGGCGGATACAGGATTAAGGAATTCTCTTCTCGGGACAACTTCGATAAGTACTGGTCTCGAACGAGGAAACGTCATAGAAACTGTAGCGTTCAACCACGCACTCCGGCTCGGGTTCCACATGGATGGGCACGTAAGAACATCAGGATATTACTGGAAAAGTATTACGGGAGAAGAAAGAGATATCATCTTGGACGTTAGAAAATCTCACAAAGCAGTCATTCCGATAGAACTCAAAAGCGGACAGTGTGACGACAGAGACATCGCAAAAGTGAAAAAAACAATGACTGAAGTACGAGCGCCTTTCGGAGTCATCGCGTGCAGAAACAGAGTAGGAATGAACAGAAACATAGTCATAGTGCCACTCTGGGTGTTCCTCTTAACGTGCTGAGAAGAACAAAGAAAAGGTGCGCTGTTTTCTGATGACAGAGCGAAGAAGTGTAAAATTCTTGATGGACGTGTGAAAGCTACATCGACACTCCGCGATGGAGATGTTACCTGTTCCGTATCACTACGAATGGTTCATCTTTTTTCTCGTCGATGAGTCGTTCCCACGCTTCGCAGATTTTTGCTTCTAATACTCTCGCTTCTGGTGATTTGTCGTTTACTATTTTGAACGTCCATGGTATGTACTCGTAATCGTTACCTACTTTTTGTATGAATCCTCTTGTTGAGAGTCTTCCAAGCTTCCTATTTTCTGAACTGCTATCCTTGAGTGATGGGAGGACTTTTCTTAATCCTTGACCTGTCTTGTGCTTTTTGAGGTAGGAGAGCACTTTGTAGTCTTCTTCTTTCAGGAGTGGAATTCCTATCCTTCCGAGTTTTGTTGGAACTCCGGCGATATCTTTTTG
>CAYHWM010000042.1:0-8824 GCA_964359925.1 uncultured Methanosarcinales archaeon | reverse complement strand
AACACTCACAAAGTTCTCACCCCACGCAGGATTACTGAACGCTCAAGACGTTGACGACATGGGAAAACAATGGTCGCTCATTGCCAAAAAAGTAGACGTCCCCGTCGACACTCTGCGAACTACAGTTTTAAAGAATGCGAGCGTGTACCGAGTCGCAGAACACACGAGAGCATTACTCGTAGCACTCTCCGACGGAGCGTTACCGAGCAATGTTGGTGGAATGTACAACCTTAGAGTCATTCTCCGTAGAGCGTTGTCCGAGATTAAACAACACGGGTGGAACGTCGATCTTACAGAAGTTGCGGAATGGCACGCGAAAGAGTTAAAGAAACAATATCCTGAATTATCCGAACACGTTGCCAACGTACAAAAAATTCTTGACGTTGAGAAAAAGAAGTTCATAGAGTCATCCAATAGGGTGAGCGCCACTGTTGAACGACTCGCAGGAAAACAATTGCCCACCGATGAGATGATACAACTCTACGAGTCCCAAGGAGTCGCTCCCGAAGCACTCAAAGCTGCTGCTGACGAGAAAGGAATACCGTTCACCATTCCAGAAAAGTTTTATTCACTCGTCTCAGAACGACACCACCACGAAGAACAAGCAACACAAACACAACACGAACGAGTAACACTACCAACACTACCCGACACGAAAGCATTGTACTACGACGATTGGAAACAGAAAGACTTTGAAGGAACAGTATTGTTTTCTCACGAGAAGTTCGTCGTCCTCGACAAAACAGCATTCTATCCTACAAGCGGAGGACAAGTTCACGACACGGGAACACTCAACGGATTGAACGTTACTAACGTGTTCAAACAAGAAACAATCATCGTCCACGAACTATCCGAAACCCCTACGTTCAAGGTTGGCAGTAGCGTAAAAGGAATTATTGATTGGGAACGACGATTCCAACTCGCTCAACACCACACCGCTACGCACATCATTAACGCGGCAGCGTCGATCGTTCTCGGAGAACACGTCAACCAAGCATCGGCTAAAAAGGACGTCGAAAAAGCACACCTCGACATTACACATTATGAAAGTTTGACGGACGATGACGTTCGCAAGATAGAAACAGAAGCAAACACGATTGCCAAAAAAGGAATACTTGTCCACAAAGAATTCCTCCCACGAGAAAAAGCAGAAAAAGAGTACGGAATGGAGATTTATCAAGGAGGAGCAGTTCCCGGAAAACTGTTACGAATCGTCAGCATTGCAAACACTGACGTAGAAGCGTGCGGAGGAACACACTTAGACTCGACGAAAGACGTAGGAACGATACGCATCATCAAAACAGCTAAAGTGAAAGACGGAGTCGTACGACTCGTATTCGTCGCAGGAAAAGCAGCTGAAGATTTTGACAAACAACAACGAGCACTCGTCAACAAGCTCGCTGAAGCACTCTCGTGCACACCAGAACAAGTACCTGCGAGAGCGAAAGAACTGTTCGAGAATTGGAAGTTGAAGAAGAAAGGAAAAATCGGCGGAGTTCCACTCACCACGACAGAAACATTCAAAGGAAACATCCTTAACAAAACTGCTGAAGTGTTACAAACACAAGAAGAACACCTGCTCAAAACGATACAACGGTTTAAGAAGGATGTAGGACTATGACATGGAAACTGATAAAAGAAGAAACTATCAAAGAGCAGAACTACGGTTCTATACTTGTGAAGAACTTGTTTGACGAAGAAGACTGCAAATCGTTTTCTCTCGCGAAGGTTCGAGTCGTAGGAAAACAAAAATTCGGAGCGGACACGGAAAGCGACAACTGGTACTACGTCTTAGACGGTAGCGGAACGTTTTACATCGAACAAGAAACAGTACCCGTCAAGAAAGGAGACATCATATTCCTCCCAAAAAGCACGACGTACAAAGACGAAGGAACAATGACATTGCTCGCGATGAGCACTCCACGATTTGATAGAAGCAAAAGAATAAGATTTGAAGAGTGAGAGGGAAACATCAACTCAGAAAAGAGATAGCGCTCTCTGAGAGCGTTCTTTCTCCCTTTACTCGTTGTAGAACATCCTCTAAACTGCGTCCTTGAAGAACTCTATCATGAACAAAACGTCCCAACTTGAAAAGGTCTTTCGGTACAATGTCTAAAAATATTTTTTGTTCACGTCTCGTAAGACTGGAAACTCGTCCTGTCGATCTCAAAGATGCAACTCTATCACAATCAGTATTCTGAAATGAAAAATAAAGATTATCATGAATAGTGCAAAGATTCTTTTTCAAAGGGAGAACGAAAGACCGAAAATACCAAAGAGCGAAATTTGAACTGAACCTTTCAATGTTATAAGGATCAGCATAGGGAGTATCAACTACTTGACGTGCACCATGACTATCTTCAAATGATACACCGTATGATTGATGCTTCGATCTCTGATTGCCAAGGAGTCCAAGAAACCCCGTACGCGTTGCACCCCATTCTATAGAGTATATTTGAAATACAGAAGCAGGCAGTGATTGCTCATATAAACTATCATCGTGTTGTTTGGTTTCCATTTTTTTCACCATCGAACTGTAGAAACAATGCCCTTTTTATTCGTTTATCCTCCTTATTGGGACTATAAGAGAAAAGTTTATAATGGAATGGGAAGTATTCACTTGTATGGACACCTCAGTACTGGAAGATATCGGACTCACTCCAGCAGAAATTAAAGTATACACCGCACTGCTCGAATTAGGAAGTTCTACTGCGGGAAACATTCTTGAAAAGTCAGGAATTCAAAACTCAGTCGTTCACCGAGCACTTCATTCGTTGATAGAAAAAGGAATTATTAACTACAATCTTGAGGGCAAGAGAAGAAACTATCAAGCAACAGCACCTGAACATTTTTATAATTTCATTGATGAGAAAAAGAAAAGATTTGAACAACTCCTTCCAGAATTGAAAGAGAAACAGAAAAGAGCTGGAAAAAAAGAAATCGCAACAGTATACAAAGGGATTCGAGGAATAAAAGAAATATACTCAACGATGATAAACACGAAAGGAAAAGAATACCTCACCTTCGGCGGGGGAAAACCTTGCGAGGAGTTACTGGGAACGACGTGGTGGCTGAATATTCACGCGAAAAGAATTGAGAAAAAATTACCATCACGACAAGTATTCGATGAAACAGTAAGAACACTTGGAAGGGAATTGAACAAGAAAAAAATGACCCGCATCAAATTCCTCTCGAAAAAGTTTGAACAATTACAAGAAACAGTCATCGTCGGGGACTGTGTCGCCATCAACGTGTTTACTGAAAACCCTTACGGATTTCTCATACAAGACAACGTCGTCGCCGACGGGTATAGAAAACAATTTGAAATACTATGGAAAGAAGCGAAACAATAATCAGCTCATGGTCACCAAAAGAGTCATATGAACCATTTTGAAACCATATAATCCATAAAAAGACCACATAGTCAGGTTTCATACTAATTGATAAACAAAAAGTTTATATAGTCTTTTAAAATACTGTTCCGTATGAATGAACAACAACTTCCGAAGGTGAAGTATACTGAATTCGAAAGGACATACGAACGAATACTCGAATGGTTCTTCTCATACCCGCAAGAAGAAACAAGTTTGAGCGATTTGTGCACGCACGCAGACGTTTCAAGAACGACAGGAAGAACTATCGTGTTGCACCTTCAGAAAAAAGGGTTTCTCGAGGTACGACCGCTCGGCAAGACTTGGAAGATACGTGCAAACTCAGAACATGAATATTTCATAACGAAGAAAATACCATCAAACCTCCACTACATATACGAAAGCGGAATCATCGACTGGGTCAAAAAGAATATTCCTCAAGGGAGAAACATCATCCTCTTCGGAAGTTACAGAAGAGGAGAAGACACTCAAGACAGCGACATTGACATAGCAGTAGAAACGGTAGAAGACCAAACACTTAAAATTCACATACTCCTCCTTCCAGAACTACGATACCGAAAAACCATAGAAGTAAACATCCATATATTCTCGAAAAAGAGAGTGAACATCAACCTCTTCAACAGCATCGCGAACGGAATCGTTCTGGACGGATTTTTAGAGGTGCACCTGTGATAAAAACAATCATTCCAAACCCTGCAAAAGCACAAAGTCTCCTTCTCGCAGCAGAACACCAAGTATCCTACTCGAAAACAATAGCTGTTTCAGAAGAAGCAACACCTATCATCATCAAAGAAATATACGACTCATTCCTTATGACGGGAGAAGCGCTGATGCTCCTCCGAGGAAAACACGCACAATCAAAAGGACACCACAGAATTATTCTCAACGAACTCATCACACTCCCCATTAACACGTCACGACCACTCGAAAATCTCAAAACACTCCAAGAACTGAGAAGAAAAATACTGTACGACGGATACCACCCAACCATCACCGAAGCACACGATGTCCTCTCACTCGCAGACGCCTGCTTCCCACCACTCCTCGAAGCGGTAAAGAAAGAAGTGAAGAAGTAATAGTGAATCTCGTTAATAATCAAACATTTGCGAGCTCCACTAGTATAGCAAACCGCTAAAAGAATGTTCCAAAATTAGTGCGATTTGCTATAAACACGAAAAGTATTACTCAGAACCCTTCACGAACAATCTCCTGAGCAAGTCTTCCGTGAAGAGAAGAATGGCTTGCGTTTGCTCTCGTGAAGGCTTGAATGGTTCTTTGCGTGCGTGAACGCTCTGTACTCGTACTTGGTTGATGAAGTGAGCTTGATTGTTGAGCGAAGGGTCAGTCACGATACCATTATCGTTCAACTTCTTGATGAGGTTTCCGATGCTGATGCCCGGAGCAGTTTGCAACAAGTCAGTACCCGTCTTATCATAATACACTTTATGGAGCGCAGTTTCCAACAGTTTCCCAGCGAGAATGATAGCTGCCTTGTAACACTCGTGCTTGTAACAACGATTCATCTCCTCCAAATCATCACGCATTTCTTCCTGCAACAATCGAGGGAGTTGGATTGATTTCTCCGTTTTCGGAGTGAACAATAACGCATCTCTCAATATGCTCTTCGCAGTATCAATACTCGGACCGGCACGGAACTGGACTATAGAGCCATTCAACGCGGCCAACTCTTGACGCTCTTGATCAGAGAATGATTCCACGTTCGCGTTCGTATGCGTAAGAGCTGACCGAATTTTAGAAACCGCCAGTATTAACTCATTGTTGATGAGTTTTAAGTGCTGAGACTTATAATTGTAGAGATTGCTCGGAGTCGTTGACAGATTAATACTATCCAATGATTGAACGCAGTGTTGCAACTCATGTAATGCTTCCTCATATGAACCCATAACGCACCTCTCCATAAATATTCATTAAAAACTCCAAAGACTCTTCTGATTCTCTTTTTTGGTATGAATAACGCTCTCCTTGAAAAATGTTTCGGCGAAGAACGAGTGATTCAGCTTTATTTGGTCGAGAACTGCACGTTCAAGCTCTTCCTTCGAACTGAAGGATACAGGAGTCGACGCGAACGCTTTCCTCGAAGCCTCTCTCGTCACCCACACACCCAAAGGCACCGTATACTCGCTCGTGATGATACGAATGACGAACGCTCCTGCTTGGCGCTTCATTTTTGTAAGGTGTTCCAGAATCGCAAGTCTCACCGTGTAATACCCACCAACACAATTCTCAGCATACGAATGCCTCCCCTCAAAACCCTCAGAATCCTTCGACGTACCATTCGTTGGGAGAGAATGCTCAACGAGTTCGTACTGCCACGACCCAGGATAGAGTAGGATGTAGTAATAATTACCGTGATAGTTTGCAGTGTAGAGTTCATACTGACTCAAATGAGAGAATGTGAGAATGTGATCGTGCAACGCTTTCCCTAACGTGTCATCCGTCGCAGTAATACTCCACCTCGTTGGAACAAGCTTCCTATTTTTACCCAACCCCAACGTACCAGTACTCAAGAGTTGAGTAAGCTTGTTTTCTTCGATGCCTTTTTTGAAAAGAAGAGTCAAAGCCGCCCCTGCTTTCAAGTCAGTATCAGAAACAGCTTTCTCAATCATCGTGTGCACGTGAGGATTGCTCTCTTGAACGATATTTTTGAGTACGCCCGTCGGACCCGTCGGTGAAGCGTGCTGGTCAAAATGAACCATATACGTCGGCTTCTTCTCCAATTCTATGGCGACGTTGACCGGCTTCGTAGTCATCGCAGTCAACTGAGCAGTTTCGAGTAGTTTACCCTGCAACTGACGAATGTTCCCCTTGATGTGAGAATTGACAAGCGAACCTCGAAGCTCAGCTATAGCAGAAATACTCGTGCCTTTCTCCGCCCACGATCGAGGAGCGTCGTAATTCTCGCTATCGTTCACTCCCGGAGGAGTCAAAATACCAATGTTCACGTCAGGATACCCAAATCGTCCGATAAAAGGAGCAGGAGAACCACCCTGATACGACTCTTTAAGGTCTTTACTCTTGAAGTACGACCTCGCTCTCGCGTACCAAGGACAAGAATCAGAATCGTGATTTGCTTTACAATAGGCGCAAGGCATACAGGACGAGAAAACTCTTTCGTTTTAAAACGTTAGGGTGGGTTGACCAGTGGAACATTACTTCTTCCCCTTCGCCCATTCGCTTGCAAAGAAATCTATGTACTGCCCATAGATATGTTCCGACGTTATCTCTATCGCTGTTGGACGTTCACCCCAGACAAGGTTGATGACTTTGTTGTGTATGATGATAACTCCGAGCGGAGTGCTGTTACCCGTGAATCTCATCTTGATATTCTTGTTCCCTTGAAACGTGCTCTTGATTGCTTTTCGTACGCTCGTATGTCCTATCACTCTATCGTCAATCTTATTCAGTGCTAATCGTTCGTGAAACTTTTTGAGGAACAACGAAGCTGAAGGAGTATAATACTCGTTCTTGAACGCGAACGCCCAGTACGAATCGCCTTTCTTCAGCTCTTGTTCTATCTTGTTAAACAACGCTTTGAACGATTTAAAACCTTCATACACGATTGCCACTTGTTTTGATTGAGAGTATTTCTTTTTGAGTTCGAGTTCTTCAATGATGTCGAGGAAACGACGCTTACGGTCTTCGATGATGTTTAATATTTCTTTCGGTTCTGACGGTTGATAGTGCTTCGTTTTTGATTGAATGATATAACTCACAAGCCCCTTCTCTTGCAACTTGTCAAGAGTTTCATACACCTTCGAGTGTTGCAGTTTCGTCTTCATCGCTATCGGTCCAACGGTCGTCAACCCGATTTCGAGAAGAGCAATGTACACTTTTTGTTCGCGCTCCGTAAAACCTAATTCTTTGAAAAGTTCAGCATCCATACGTTCCACACGAGTTCTCTCGTTCTTAAATGTTTCTATCTTGTATCTCCAAAGGGGGTAACTAAATATAATATACTCTTCAGTATATACTTCACAGTAGTTAATTGAGCTGGATGCATTGATGAGAAGTTTTTGGTGATGGGGAGGAAAACAATGAACCCCGCAGAAGCATATGAAGAACCTACAATGCCACATGAAAGCGACCGATACATTATCGGAAACGAAGGATACCTCACGACGAGCTGGGAGCCAAGAGAGGACACAAAACGAGAACTCTCATGCTTGTCATGGAATGGAACCATCGACGCACTGTTGAAATGATGAGGAAACACGATGACCAATGAAGAAGAACAAAGAAAAGACATTGTAAATTGCCTTGTGAACAACAAGCGCGCAAGCATACACTCAACTCGTGATATCGAGCGACAGCGACGAGAACTCTTCGAACGATGGAAGAAACACTATCGATCACCCATCACGCCCGTCACGTTCACGACTATTGATGGCAAGAACGTTGCAATCAAAGATGAATCACAGAACTCCACTGACACATACAAGGAACAGCACGGGTCAACAATGGCAGAACACTACCTCCAGCACGCGTTCCCAGAAGAGCACACCTACTACTTAGTATCCACAGGAAACGCCGCATTTTCAGATTTTGTGTACGCCGAAAGAATCAACAAACTCGTCGGAGAACAAAAAGTGCGCGTCATCAATTTCTGGCCGAAACACTATGATACAAAACTACTCGGACCAGACTCCCACGGAAGGTTCACAACCGGAAAAAGATTCAGACAACGAATGGAAGATTTCCCATCCGGAAGAAACGAAGTCGTCGATTTTACCGAAGCATTCTGGGACACAGAAACGTGCAGAAAACACCTTAACAAACAAGGACTCAATCTCACACCAGAAAATTCTACCGACATCACGGAAGGATTTAACCCAACGTACGAGCCAGTAATGAAGTATTACGCACGACAAATACAATTCAACGAATGGATAGAGCGCGAAGACCTCTTGCGCCAATTTCCAAAAACACTCCTCGTCGTCCAGTACGGAGCAGGAATGTTACACGATGATTGCAAAAAAGTCATCAGAGAACAACAACTCCCTATTGATGTACTCGCAGTCAGCACAAACAGAGCAGACACGATTGCAGACAAGATGTGTGACACTAGTGGGCGATGGCAGGATCACACGGAAATAGTTGGAAAACAAGGAACGTCCACCGCAAGAAAAACAGGAGATATCATTTACCACGTGACCGACCAAGAAATACTCTTCGCACTCCAACAAATGAGAGCAATGAAAGATATGGAAGCAGAATCCACGGGAGCAGGAGGACTCGCCATCCTCCCACGACTCGAAACTATCATCGGAAAAGAAAGACTCGACAAGTATGACCTCCTCGCATTCATCAACACGGGTAATGGGATACGAGAAACAGCATACGAGAACGTTATGAACACGAAGGAGTAAGAAGAGAGCAAGTTTTATGAAGCACCACCAGAAACCTCAGCTATG
>CAYHWM010000041.1:0-9074 GCA_964359925.1 uncultured Methanosarcinales archaeon | reverse complement strand
ACGTTACTTGTGTTGGTGGTGTGTGGTCGTAGGAGAGTTGTGGTGTTGTTGCAGTTCCTATATTGTTCGCGGAGTCTTTCGCAGTGATTGTTACGGTGTACGTTCCGTCGCTTGATGGTGTGAATGTTCCTGCCCACGTCGTTCCCGTGTTCGTGAGTGTGATCGTCCCACTGGACGTTCCTGAATAGGTTGCAATCGTTGTCGAGAGTGTTCCGTCGTCAGTAATTGTTGCGGAAAGTGGGATGGGAGTATTTGTCGTGGTCGCGGTTGTCGTCGATGGTTGTGTGATGGTGATCGTTGGTGCTGTCGTGTCTGCCGGTGGTGTTGCTATAGTGAACGTTCGTAGTCCGCTCGTCACTGCGTTGTTTGCTTCGTCTGTCGCTGTCGCGTACCATTGGTAGGTGCCGTCAGCGAGTGAGAGTGGGAATGCGTAGGTGGTGCTTGTTTCTTGTCGTTGGAGGAGCGAGTATGGTTTCGGGTCGAGTGTTTGGATCGTGATGCTGACGTTGGAGATGTTTGTATCTGTTGCTTTTGCGATGAACGTGACGAGTGGTTGGTTGAGTGTTGTTTCTTGAGGTGGACTCTCAAGTGTTATTACGGGCAATGTTTTATCGATTGCTACTCCTGTGAGTGTTTGAGTGTTTTTGTTTCCGCTCGTGTCTGTTGCTTGAACGGAAAGAGTGTAGTTTCCGTCGGGGAGGGAGAGTTGTGTGGAGTATTCATTATTCGTTCCTGTTGAGGGTAGTGGTTGTGGTGTGCTTTGTTGTCCTTCTGTTTCGTACCACCATGTGAGTATTGCTACGGGGTCGTCTGTTGTTGCTGTGAGTGTTGGTTGTGTTTTGTGCCATCCTCTTGTGGGGCTTGTGAGTGTTATTGTTGGTGGTGTCGTGTCTGGTGGTGTTGGTGGTTCTGCTGTTGCTTCTGCGAGTGTTATTGTTGGAGTGTTTGTTTCTTGTTGTCCGTCGTCTGTGAGGACGCTCCACGAGTATTGGTTCGTGTTTTTCGTGGAGAGTGCTGTTACTTCTTCTTGGGTGAGTGCTCTGTCATAGATGAGAACGTCGTCTATTCCTCCTTTGAAGAATGTATCATACCCTGTGCTTCCCATCCACGCTGACCCTATCGTTATTTTTCCTGTGTTGTTATTATTTTCTGGTTGGTTGGTGTCAACAAGGACGAGTTCTCCATTCAAGTAGATTTTTGCTTCGTCATCGTTTCGGGTGACTGCGACGTGGTTCCACACGTCTGGAGTGATTGGTATTCCTGTGAATGCTGCTCCTCCAAAGAGTCCTCTATTACTGCACCCTATTTCTGATGTCCAAAGGTGTGTTGAGTTCGTGCTGATGGATGGATTGTAATAGCACGATCTTCCTGCTTGGAATATTCGCTGATGAGACGTTGTTGTCGAGTTTGCGGTGAACCAGAGTGCTATGGAGTAATTCTTGTCTACTCCTTTGTGAATTCCGAAATCTATCGTGTCATCAATTCCATCGAACGAGTATGCTGAGTCTATGACTCCTGGTATTGTTGTTGGTGTTCCTCTTGGTAGTGTTGACGTTAGTCTTCCTGTTTCGTCAGTGAGTGTACCGTCGAGTTTCCACCAATCTGTAAGCGTTGGATCTGATCGTAGTCCGAGTGAGGTGTCCCAGTAGTACGTGATGGTCGTCCCGCTTGGTACGTTCGTGTACGTTGCGAGTGGTGCTGTTGCTCCGAGTGGTCCTGCAGTGAGTGTGAGATTTGTTGGCTTGTTGTCAGGGTCTGTGACTGTGAAGACGAGTTTGAGTGGTGGTGTTGTGCTTTGGAGTTTTGCGAACGTGATTATTGGCGGGTTGTTTTCTTGTTTCGTGGTGAAGACTTGTTGGTCTGAGGAGTATGAGAGGAATGGTGCTTTCGTGGTGACGTTCCACGAGTATGTCTTGCTGATGGAGGAATAAAGGAGTCCTATTTCTTCCGTCGTGAGTGACCTGTTCCAGATCGCGATTTCGTCGAGTAGTCCTTGATAGGTGGGAGATACTGCGCGGTCAGGAGTGTCTCCTATGTATATTGCTCCTCTTCCTACATTGCCTGTTGTCACGTCCATATTTCGAGGGTCTGGTTGGTAGTTGTCGGTGAGTACGTGGTTTCCGTCGACGTACACGTTCACGACTGATTCGTTTCTCGTAACAATGATGTTATGCCATTCGTTTTTCGTCACGGGAGCAAATCCTATCACTCCTATTCCGCTGAATCCTGACTCTGTGACTTGGATGTGGGTTCCGTTCGTTCTGATTTCGGGGTTGTAAAATCCTTCGCCGCTCGCTCCTCTACCAATGATAGTTTGTAAGAACGTTTCGTTCGTCTTGAACCACGCTGATATGGTGTAGTTTTTTTCTCGTATAGTGTGACTTCCCGCATTCAATAGGTCGTAATCTCCGTCGAACTCGTACGCTCCTCCAGATATTCCTCCTCTGGGTTTGTGTAGTGCATCGATGACGACCGCGTTCCTATTGTTTCCTGAGACGTCGTTTGGCCCGTCGTCGAACGTCCAGTGGGCGATGAGCGTTGGGTCTGCCCAGTTGAATGTTGGTGGTGTCCAATCTTCGGTGAGTGTTGTTCCGCTGGGAGTGTTTATGTATTGTTTTGTGTGGAGTGTTTGTCCTGATGCTATCGTGAGTGTCGTATTGAGTTGGTTGCTTGCAGGGTCTTTGATTTTGAACGAGAATGGTATAGGGTAAGAGACGGTGTTCGTTCCATTGGGTGGACCTATGAGGTATATTGGGTAGTCTTGGCCAGTGATTGCTTTACCGAACAAGTTTTGCTGACAACCAGTGAGAAGGAGGAGCAGGGATAAGAATAGGAGAGTGATTGGAAGAATAGTACGAACTGTATAAGTCACCTGCCTCTTTTTCCCCATAATGCTGAAAAAATGGGTTGGCGGTTTTTAAAGCTTCCGTCGAGGAAGGACATGGTTGATAGGCGGTAGGAAGTAGGAGGTAGTGAGAAGACGGCAATTGAAAAAGTGAAGTACTTATCGTTCGTACGCGTCGTCGTGGTGACCGAAGGCAGAGAGTGCAACGTGGCTCGGAGCGAAGCGGAGAGAGTCGAGAAAAAACTCGTTCGAATGCGAAGCATATTCAGTTTATTATTTAAAGGGTTTGGAGTTAATAATTTAGTCACACATAAGTGGTAACAAATAGAAAGATTTAAATACTATTTCTTCATATAATTATAATATGACTGCAACTTATGAATGTCCACCTCTGGAGAATAATCTGAATATGGATGAATTAGTTATACCTAAAGATATCTCTCGTGTTGTTTTATATCATGGAACAAGTTCTAAATTCAGAGATGAAATTCTAACTAAAGGTCTTAGATCTAGAAATCAAACAGGAAATTCTGTTTATGATGGACATATTGCTTCAGATGAAACCTTAGTCTATCTAGCAAGAAAAGAAGTTGCAGAAGGTGCAGCAAGTTTAGCGCTCGATAAATATGGTGAAGACAGAACAGTAGTCGCAGTTGAAGTAGATATATCTCATTTAGTTGAAGACGAAGATGTTAGAAAAATTTTTGGTGCAACTGGCTGGAGAGAAAGCTTAAGATTAAATGGAACCTGTGCACATAATGGTCCAGTTAATTCAATTAAACAACTAGTTGTATATAATGGTGACAGCTTTACGGACATCAAAGAAGTCGTTACTCCAAACCCCTTAAATTAATTTAGAGTTTTTTCTCGATTGTATTTAACATCCGCAATTAAGAGAAGTGGCAATCCCTCAAAAAAGTTATCCTCGTGAAGCCCGAACGACTGACTGAAGGGAAGGAGTATCCTGGGCGAACAGAGCTGATAAATTTTTGAGAGCTGGATTGGCATTTGGGCTAATTTCTGTCTTTTACACAAAAAGTTGCCAAAGGCAAAAGAAATTACCTCTTAATTTGCTGTTGCTTGACCTGAATGAAATGAAGGCACAAGCGGAGCAAAAAGCGACCTCGTGAGTTTTAATTTTTCTTTCAGGGTGAGCAATTAAATAAGGCACACGCGATAATTTAATAAACAACATTATACTAATTCTTTCAAGATGAAAAAGATCATATTCATAGCTGGAATGTCGGGTGGAAAACGAGATATGTCATTAACTAAAAAAATCTTGAAAGAATTTGAAGTTTTGTATTTCCCATATAATACAAAACTCACAGAAACTTTTGAAGAATATGCAAATCAACTAAAAAATTTTATAGATGAAACTCCCAGCCGCAGCAAGCTGCGGGGTATCTTACTGCAAAAATTCGTGAAGATTTAACTGGTTGATATCCCCACCTTGATTCTTGACATATTGCTTTACGGCTTCAAGACCTCGACCATCTCCAACGGTATCAATATGTCCTCCATCGCTCCAAAACTCTCCACCCCAGAGAACATCTCTTATCTCCGGGAATTGTTTGAACACTTGAATTGCGATAATACTCTTGCAGATTTGCATAATCCTTGAAGGAGCATATCGCGGAGCTCCTTCAACAACTATGTGCAAATGATCACCATCACTACCCAACGCTTCAAAACTGAGAAAGTACCGTGCAGTAATGTCCTCACATACAGTTTTCATAAAATCAAAAATCTTGTTTGATATCAAGCTCTTACGATACTTCAAAACGAAAACCATATGATACCTGATCCTGTACGTGCAATGACAAGCTTGACGAACATCCATAAAACAAAACTACGAGAACAGAGTATTTAATGTCACCGCAGCAAGCTGCGGGGTATTAAACCCAGAAAGGAATAAGGTGGATAAAATTGTAACTGTCTGCTCACCTTTTCGAGGTAGTTGGATTTGGAGACTTTTTTTAAGGAGAAAAGGTGTGCAACAAGTAAGAAAAAATAGTCAATTATTAAATAAAATTGCGAGCAGGGATATCAAACCAGTAAAGGAATTAAATTTTTGGTGTTGGTTTGATCCCTTAGTCCCGGGAAAATCTGCGAAGGCGAGCAATTCTAAACACACACTATTTTTTCTGCATTGGATTATTCAATTTTGGCCACCGACAATTTACAAGATTCAAAAGTTTCTGAATGACTAAAGCGTGTGCCTATTGGGTGGGAAAAGAAAGAAAAATTAAAATTTGGGCGAAGCCAAGCAACACCTATTAAGCGAACTTTTCTTTCTTTTCTTGTCTCACTTCTACTCTCCACAATCCACTCTCCACCATCCACCCTCCACTATCTACCATCCACCATCCCACGTTTTTGAGTATCATACGCACAGCACATTTATGTTATTATTAGACTATACTACTATTTAAACATAATAAAAGGAAACATTTATATACTTAACTATGTTTAAAGGTTAATATGATGCAAGAATTACATAATAGAAAGATAGTTCAGACTATCCTCCCCCTGCTGGAAACAAATGATATCATCGTCATTCATGGAGCGCGGCAAGTTGGAAAAAGTTCTCTTTTGAACTACTTGATAAAATACCACATAAAAAGTGACTATTTTTATATGGATTTGGAGAATCTTGAATACCTCAATGTGTGCAACAACGGATCAAAAGCAATTTGCGATTTTCTGGAAGGAAAAGGGTTCACACCCGCTAAAAAAATGTTTCTCTTTATTGACGAAATCCAATATTTAGATAATCCTTCTAATCTTCTCAAAATATTGCACGATCATCATCCCACTATCAAGCTCGTTGTTTCAGGATCATCATCTTTTGATATTAAAAAAAAGTTTAAGGAGTCTCTTGTTGGGAGAACTATCAATTTTGAGTTGTACCCTCTTGATTTTGAAGAGTTTCTCACATTTAAGAATGCACACTATGTTATGAAAGAAGATAATTCTCCTCAAATAAATAATGAACTTGTTCGCCTTTTTGAAGAGTACAATTTTTACGGAGGGTATCCGAAGATAGTTTTAGAAAATAATATCGAAAACAAGAAATTGATGCTTTCCCAAATAATCCAAACATACATAAAAAAAGACATAAGAGATGTAGGCAATATACGCGATCTGCACTCGTTCAACAAAGTGGTTGAAGTTCTTGCCGCCCAATCAGGAAACCTCCTCAATGTTGAAGAACTATCGAATACTCTCCAAGTGGACAAATCCACGATAAAGAATTGGATCTTTCTTCTTGAAGCAACATATATACTAAAAATAGTAAGACCATTTCATAGGAATTTGAGGAGTGAACTCATAAAAAATCCTAAAGTGTTCTTTATAGATACTGGGCTCATGCATTTATTGTCATTGAAAACGTTTCCAAAAGTAATCACGGGAAGTTCTTTCGAAACATCCTTCTTTTCAGAACTTCTTAAAAACCGCCACGCGATGAACTTCTGGAGAACGACAAACAAGCAAGAAATAGACTTCATACTGAAGACCCAGAAAGAACTCCTCGCAATTGAGACAAAATTAAACTTTCAGCAAACAATAAACAAATCATTCTTCTTCTTCAAAGAAAAGTATACATCAAAAAATATCATCATCTCTCTTTACGGAAACAAAGATACTCCAGAAAAAAAGTACCCTTGGGAAGCGATGAAAGAATTAGAACACTACAAGGAAAACTATTCGGAAGACAAAACAAAAAACCTCCCAAACTGAAACGCTCATTCAAAAAAAGGAGAGGTTTTACATCTATTTGAGAATTATTTAGTTTGAGATGGCATGTTGTCTGACACTCTTCGCAGAACTATCAGAAATAATAGTGAATCTCGTTACTAATTGAACATTTGCGAGCTCCACTAGTATAGCGAACCGCTAAAATAATGTTTCAAAATTAGTGCGATTTGCTATAAGATTCTCACATTCCACCATCTATCATCCACCACCCACCATCTACTTCCCGCCCCCTACTTCCTACCACCCACTTCCTACTTCCCACTTCCCACTACGTTCCTTTAAAAGTTATTTTCGAGTCGTTCATCGTTTCGTAGAATTCATAGTCTTGTGTTTTGTCTTTGCTTACGAAGATGAGGAGGTTGAGTCCTTCCCAGAAGAGGAACCATCCTGCTGGTTCGAGGACGATGATGAGGAATGATAGGAATATGCTTGTTGTTGCGTCTTCGTGGAGTAGTGTTGCTGCGAGGAACATGACGATGATTCCGAGGATGGTGAAAAGCCATCCTTGTCTGTTGATGCTTGAGCGTTCGTGGGTGAGGATTTCGTAGTGGTGTTTGAAGTGGTTTTGTAGTCTTTTCTTTATTGTTTCTTCGTAGTGATTGTTTCTTTTTTGTTTCGGTATGAGGAATGTGAGTTCTACTTCGTCTTCTGGTTTGTCTTTGCTTGCTCTTTTGAGTTCTGCGAGGAAGTCTTCTGATAGTGCTCGTTCCGAGTAGGATCGTGGGTCGAAGTCTGAGAATAGTTCTTCGTATGATTGTATCGTGAGTCCTATTTGTGTGCTTTCGAGTACCCTATGTTTTCGATGATGTTGTGAGCGAACCATGACTGTGAAGAGTTACTCTTTTGTTTCTTGCTCTACGAGTTCTTTTTGTTCGAGAAGCGTATAGATGAAGAGTATGACTATGGCGAGTTCGAAGAACCCGTTGACGTGTCTTCCGAGGGTTATCGTTCCTGTCGCTCTGAGAATCGTGAGTACTTCTTCGACGATGTAGATGAGAACTCCGAGGAGTACGAACCTCCAAGGTCTCAGGTTTACTTTTTTGTTTTTGATACTGAACAATTTGTAGAAAAGGTAGAGGATAACGATGACTAGTGCGAGGTTGTAGAGTGGTGCTGCAATGTTGAGTGCTTCTGTGAGTGTCGTCATTGCGACCACTCTCCAATCTTAACGTATGCATATTCCCACATTTTCACATTCTCACATTCTACTATCATTTGAGCCACCCTTTGCTGACTTCTATTTGTGTGATGAGTGATGCTATGAGTGTTGCGAGGATGACTCCTGTAAGGATGTGAGTCCAGGGTCCAGCGTCATAAATGCTGAATGTTCGAAGTACTCCGAGAATGATAACGAGTGCGAAAAGTGTGAGCGCTACGAGGAGGTATCTCCAAGCGTATAAGTGTTTTTTAGCGCTCGAGAGCAAACTTAATGAGATGATTCCTGCGACGACTGAGAGAAGGAGCACCGCTACTTGCGATATTCCATAAATCCATTCGTAAGATGTTAACGCCATTTCGTATGCCTCTTCTTTTCAAAAAAAAAAAAAAAAACAAAAAAAATTCCGCTACCCGCAACCACATTTCACATTTCGTGGCAACGATTCACTTCTTACTTGTGCCAAGCTACGAGTTTGATTCCTACAAGTACCGCGAGCAGGTGCCAAAAGTTCCAAGAACCCATAGGCAACACGTTCAAGTCAGACAAGACCGCCCATAATCCGAGGAGGAGGACAAGCCATCCGAACCAAGGAACAGTGTTCGCTGTAGGAAATGAACTTTTCTTTTTTGCCATACTGTTTCACCTCAATCGCGCGTGAGCGCGTTTGTTTTTTATAACCCTGCCACCGACTCAAGAGTTTATAAAGGTTGTTGTTTTTCGAAATTTTTCATCACGATACGGGGATAGCGAGAGGAAGATTGTTCCTGAAGGTTCTTGTTGGTCGCTCAACGGCGGTTCTTCATACTATTACATACTCCCAACGACGTCAATGAGTTTCGAAACTCCTCAATCGTTCTGCGTTGTTGAAGAATCGTACTCTTGTTCGAAGTGTTCTGTTTTCGACACTCACTCGAAAAGAATAGTGTCGAACGATGCGACACTCTCCATCAAGAAAACTGCTCCCGCTCTCGACGACTTCTCGTCAACGACGAGCGGTTCTTCCACGATGAAGTTCTCTGATGACTATTCAACAATAGAATCTTTCGACGTGAGCAAGGCAATGGGAGAAATCGATCCTTCGTCGTACGTTTCATTAAGGAAAACCGCTGATGGTTGGTTCTCAAAACTGAACAATGTTCAACCTCCAGTAAGGGAGCAGGTGAAAAGTATTATTGATGGGAAGACGGGCATATCGTTTAATGCTGGGGAAGTGAACGCTTCAAATAGTGAGGTTTCATCGTTGATTCACCGTCCTCAACTTCCCGTAACATTTCCACCTGTTCTCTTGAGCGTTCCATTGATTCTCCC
>CAYHWM010000040.1:4902-9119 GCA_964359925.1 uncultured Methanosarcinales archaeon | reverse complement strand
CTCCCCTTCACGACGAAATCACGAGAACCATACTCTCCAACAAAAGAACGAATCCTCTCCTCCAAAGAATCACGACGATACAACACGACACCATCAGGAACAGGAATACCGGCATTCTCCAACAACGACTTCACACCAACCTTATCAGACGTCACGTCAAACAAACCCCTACCATTCAACGAACAGTGCTCAGGAACCTGATACGCGAAAGGAACAAGAGGACGCTCAGAAACAACACCATCAAGAACTACCGGCTCGTCAGTCATCATAGGTACAGCAACACCATCACGCATCACGAAGAAAAAATCAGCACCAACAACCGCACCAGCACCCACACCAGCCACATACCTCGAACCTCTCGGAAGAGAAGGAGCAAGAAGACAACGCACCGGAACGCCACGATACACCGCACCCTCAGAAGAAGCAAACAAACAATCAAACTCCTGATGCTGAACCTCCAACAATCCAACATTCACTCCACTCTCAAACTCTTTCGCGCGACGAAACTCAAGAGTTCGAGAAACACGAAGCGAAGAAAGACCACAACGTTCAAAACGACCCCCCAAATACTCAGCGACACCCGCAACAAAATCCTCAGTCAACATACCACGCCACCCATACCTGAACGCGGAAAACAAGCAACCTTTAAAAACCCCTCCCAACTCCTCGAACAGTATGAAAGCACTCATTGCGAGCTACAACAGAGGAAGACACCGTCAAGAAGACAACAAGATGATACTCCACATCGAAGGACTCAAAAGCAGAGCAGAAGCACAAAAACTCGTAGGGAAAAAAGTAGTCTGGACAGCCCCAGGAAAACAAAAAACGACGATCACAGGAACAATCACCGTACCACACTGAGGCAAAGGATACGTACGAGCACTCTTCGAAAGAGGAATGCCAGGACAAAGCTTAGCGACGACAGCAGAAGTAAAAGAATGAACTTGACGTCTAAAGAATAACAACACTTCTCAATGCTACCTCTCAACCATCACTAACTCTTCACCGCGCTCCTCAAGAATGACGTGCTCGACGCTGGAAGACTTCGAGTGATACTCTTTGATGATGTGCAAGTCTGAAGGAATAATTCTTTCTACCTTCCCCTTCAGAACGTCATCAAAATCGAACCACGAAACTTCACCCTCATTCTGAGAAGCAATGCTCTCTGATTGAGCATTCACAGTGACAACGACGAACAAGAAAGAATGCTTAAACTTTCCATCCTCCCGTAACCGCTCGTACAGCACACCATTCACTCGATCAAACATTGCAGGAACGTTCGCTTCCTCCATCACTTCACGAACGATCGTTTCAGGAATAGACTCCCCAGACACTTGCTTACCACCAATCAACGACCACCAACCCTTATACGGCAACTTCTTCCTCTTAATCAAAAGAATCTTCGACCCGTGACGAACGATGCCGAGCAAGACTGGAAGAACACCAACTTCCTTCTTAAAAATTTGAGAAAAGTAAGGAACCAAACGCTCAGCACTCAATGAAATACCATACTCATCACCCTCGTGAACGAGAAAACCCCTCTCAACCATCAACTTCAACTGGTACGACAACTTATTCGAACGCAACCCAACAGCGTCCTTCAAACGATTAAACGACAACCTCTTGTTCTCAGACAAGACCCGAAAAATAGCGAGACGTTCAGCATCAGACAACAAAAACACTTCCTCCATACCCAGAAGAAAACGGTCGAAGTATAAAAGCGTTAAGTCAAGAAGTATTGACTTTCACGTATAAAAGAAAGCTCCCCACTCCACCACGCTGAGGGGTGATGGGGAACAGTATGAGAACATACCTTATCGCAGGACTGCCAGCATCAGGCAAAGACACCATCGCAGACATCATCACACAACTCACAGGGAAACGAAAAGTATCAATGAGTCGAGACATTATCATTCCTATTCTCACAAATGAAGCAGTACGCCAAAGAATGAAACAAATCACGGGCATCGACACGACAAACGAGAACGAGAAAGAAGTATTCCGTGCAAACCTCGAATCATCACAAGCAATCATCAACCACGTCGTCAAGAACGGATGCAAAAAAGTAGTGTACGCATCATCAACAGCCATTTACGGAAACGTACCAGCACCACACAAAGAAGAAGGACCATACCAACCACTCAACGCGTACGCGCGATCAAAACTCGCACTCGACGAGTGGGCGATGACGTTTGCAAAAGAACACCCCGACGTGACCATCGTAGGACTACGCTACTGCAACGTGTACGGACAAGGAGAATGGATGAAAGGAAAAAGGTCAACGATGATCTACCAACTCGCGAAACAAATGATCGCGGGAAACCCACGCATCTTCAAAAACGGAGAACAACGAAGAGACTACATCTACGTCAAAGACGTCGTGCAAGCAAACCTATGCGCACTCAAAGCAACGAAAAGTACGATCGTCAACTGCGGATCAGGAAACGCTACAAGCTTCAACGACATTATTTCTATTCTGAACAAGACGCTCAACCTTCACAGGACACCAGACTACATCGACAACCCATACACTGCCACATACCAAAACCACACAGAATGCGACATGACAAAAGCAAAACAAGACATAGGATTCATCCCACGATACACGATCGAGCAAGGAATACGAGACTACCACGAGACGGGAGAACTCACAAAACTACGATAGATGACCTGACAATACTACGACGAGTAGACTGTAAGGGCACAAAACAAAAGTATTATAAACTTCTGTGCCCATACAACGCTCCATGGTATACATTGAAGAAATCAAACGAGGAAACGCACGATATTACTATATCACTAAAAATACGCGTACGACAACAGGAACGTGGAAAAAGATTCGAGTATACTTCGGAAACAAAAAACCAACACTCAAAGATATCAAGAATGCAACAACAACCATAGAACAACAAGAAAAAAAGACGCGACTTCAATCATACCAGTATATCACAGAACAAGAAGCAGAATTCCTTGAAGACATCAAAGAAAGCTTCCAACAATGGAAGAACACTACACCAAAGAGCATCCAACAAAAAAGAGAAGAAGACATCATCATACGGTACACGTACAATACGAACGCTATCGAAGGAAACAGACTAACACTCCGAGAAACAGCACTCATCCTTCACGACAACATACTCCCCAGTGGGATACAAACAAAAGAGTATCACGAAGCTATCAACAGCAAAGAATGCTTCACCTACCTCAAACAATACACTGGAACCATCACAGAACAACTCATCCTCCACGTCAACGCACTCCTCACAAAAAACACAGGAGTCGCAACAAGCGGAAACATACGAACGTTCAACGTAGAAATACAAGGATCAGAACACGAGCCACCACGACACGAAACACTCCAGCACCACATCAAAGAACTACTCAAGTGGTATAAACAAAACAAGAAAAAAATTCACCCGTTCGAACTCGCAACACTCCTCCACGCAACACTAGCATGGATTCACCCCTTCGAAGACGGTAACGGAAGAACAGCAAGAGCACTCATGAACCAAATACTCCAACGAGCAGGATACCCTCTCTTCTTCATACCTGTAACAAAAAGACAATCATACTACGAAGCGATAGAACTTTCAGACAAACAAGAATACAAAGAATACATCAAAAAAATGCTCTCACTCATACAAGAACAACTCACGAACTCCACGACCTAAAAACCACAACGCAACAATCCACCCACTACCTACTTCCTACAACCCACTCACTACTTCGCCCAACTCGGCAGTACGGGAGCGAGGAAAGGCCAAGCATACGGAGCAACACCAGTCAACAATCCAATAAGCAACGAGTGAATCCACGTCTCCTGCATACCCTGCGTCGAAATACCAGACGCTTTAATCGCCGCAGACACGCCGTGAATTTTTATCGCAGCAATAAGACCTATAAGAATTCGAACACCAATCACTGAACCAACAATAGGCCACGAATCAATAACAGGAACGAGCTTGAACAAGACAGGAACGTTAAAAGAGAAAAAACAAGCAACAATAGAAAACACGATAGCGTGAATCGTATGACCAAACCTATGAGTAGGAACTTGAACATCACGATGAACGAGAATAATCTCATAAATACCAATAATCAACCCTGCAACAATAGCAGGAACGATTACCATCCCAGTAGTAGCGGCGACCATGTGTATCACCAACTCCTTACGGAGCGCCTCCAGTACCAGCTCCAGCAGTCCCTACACCCGCACC
>CAYHWM010000040.1:0-4802 GCA_964359925.1 uncultured Methanosarcinales archaeon | reverse complement strand
CAACTCCTTACGGAGCGCCTCCAGTACCAGCTCCAGCAGTCCCTACACCCGCACCAGCTCTCGCGTTTCTTCTCTGAGCACGCTGATTCTCTTCTTCAGCAACAACAATCGCTCGTTGAACATCTCGTATAATATTATCAATGTTAGTCTGAAGTCTATTGAGAGTCGCAGTCCTGTCAGCAGGAAGGTTTTGCCACCAAGAGTTCGTAGCACCAACTGCCAACCTTTGAATGAGCAACAAATCAGCATCAATGGATTCAGTGGCAGGAATGATAGTCCTCCCACTTCTACTCAACTTTCCAGACTTGAACAACCTCTGCAAAGTCCTAAAAGGAGGCCTTGCAGTTACACGCGTAGCAGTAGCTACATCCCTCAACCAATTAGATAATGACTCTCTACGAACAGTAACAGTAACAGTATCAGGATTCGGACGCGCTAATCCCGCAGAACCAACAGTTACCAACCTTCGAATTTCAGTCTCCAACGTTTGCAAAGGAGCATCAACACCCAGCAAATCAGCCCTCTGCTGTTCAGTCCTCGCAAGCTCGGTAACTCTACCACCAATATTCTCTCGCAAACGCTCACTTACATCAGGAGCGACTCCTGAGAACATCCTGAACAAGTAGAAAATACCCATAATGCCAACGACTACTGCCATAATGTCAAACGCCTGAGGAATAAACTTCAACCAAATATTCTTATCACCACCAAAAGGAGCAAGACCATTCTCGACAAATGCCCTCCCAAACTTCAAAACTCCAGCCAATATCAAATAATAAAGCCCACGAAGCCTCGACTCTCCAGAAAACCACTTACTGCCAGCCCAGTACACCAAACCAGGAAGGCCAAAACCTAAAGCGAGAGGAATCAAACCCTGAGAAGAATTGAAATCAGAACCTTTCGTAAAAATATATCCTGTAAGAGTTATGTAGAATTCCTGAGGAATAATGAATATGGTCGCTGCCGCCCCAATGATAGAAATAATCATTGCTCCACGCTCGCCACCAACATACTCCTCAACAGTATCCCTGCGGAGAGCATAATACAAGAAGATGAAAGATATGATTCCTACACTCATCGTCAAAAACAAAGTAACATTTCCAGAATCCTTACCAAACTCGAACAATCCACCACCAACACCCTTCAAAAGACCAAAAACAGTACCGATCGCTTCCTTAATAGAAGCAGCAATCTCCTCTCCAGCAGCACTCACCAACGGTAGAACGAAAGACAGAGCGACACCAAGACCAGTCAATACTTTAACAAACCTCTTCGTCATTAGCGTCAATGCCGT
The DNA here is from genome assembly GCA_964359925.1 of uncultured Methanosarcinales archaeon. Classification (GTDB taxonomy): domain Archaea; phylum Nanobdellota; class Nanobdellia; order Woesearchaeales; family ARS49; genus JACQMS01. The sequence continues at coordinate 3,508 of CAYHWM010000040.1, read as the reverse complement.
GAACACTCCTATATAAATGTTTGCCAATACGAAAAGCGTTCCTTGACGCTGAAACAACAATTTTTTAAACACTCCACCACTTCCTTACTCGGGGCAATTCAGCATGACACTCTACGGACTCGACTTCGTACCACTACCTAACGGAACGTCAGAAGGAACGTTCAAACTCTTAGAACTCAACGGAGTACGAAGCGGGATGAAAGGATTTCGCGACATCTACGGCGACGACAGAGTACAAGAAACAACACTCCGAATGCTACAAGAAAAATACGGAACACTCACGGAAAACACGGGACGATACGCGCTCGACCAGTGGGGAAAAACTCACGAGTTAGAAAAAGATATCGCGCTCTTCCTCCACCAACTCTCAAAAATGAAACCATTCAGCTCACTCATAAAAAACTTTTTCCGCCGTCGAATCAACGCACCACCAACAATTTGTTCCACATCAGATAAAGCACACCTCGAATGGTGGGAAGAACACAAACAACACAGAAAGTACGGAAGCCACACAACACTACCAGTATATAGAGGACAACCATCAACAGTGCTCAACACTATCAACGAACTCCTCCCACACCCAACCGTGAACTCGTACGTTGCGGAAGAACTGTGCCACAACAAATGGTTACAGTACTGGATACTCAGAGATCAAGAGTTCACCATCACGTCAGCACTCGTAGGAATGGGAGCATCACACAAGCCACACGTAGGAACAGTACTCAACGAAGGCAACGGCTCATTCGTCATCAAACCACTCCTCGGATCACTCGGCATAGGAGTCAACTTCATCAATCGCTCATCAGCAGAACAATACCTCCACGAAAGAGGACCACTCAAAGATGCAGACCACTACGAAGCAATCGCAGGACTCTCCGGAAAAATCCACGGACACTACATCGAAGACTACATGCTCAGAGGAAGAAAAGACATCGAACCAGGACTCGCACTCCTCCAACCATTCCACGACTCAAGCAACGGAACAGGAACACACATCGCAATCAGAGCAATCGTCTGCAACGGACAATTCATCGACGCGTACGCGAGAACAAGCACAGAACCACGAGTGAACAGACACCGAGGAGCGACATCAGAAAGACTCACGCCAATGACGAAAAACACCATAGCACCACTCGCGGAACGAGTCATAGCACTCTTCGAAGAACGATGCGCGACACTCGAACCGAAAACATTCAGAAAAAAAATGTACGCGGAATACGTCAAAGAACGAGGAGTCACAACAATCGCACAACGACAATGGAATACTATGAAAGGATTCGACGCACTCGACTCAATGGTACTCGGACTCGCAGGAAACTTTTGAACAAAAAGAGAGTTTGCGAGAGAAAAACTACTCAATCAATATCGCAGGTTTAGAAGGCAACGCCCGCAACGATTTCTCACTCTTCGAAGCAGAAGCTTTCACGACGGAAACTCGAACTTTAAACTTTTCCTCCAACACGTCCTTCGAGCGAAGCAATGACTCAAACTCTTCATCCTCTGAAAGAATAATCGAAGGAACCTTCCCAGGATTCTTCACGACAGACTGAGCAAGCTTCATCGCATCACCGATCAATTCCTTCGGAACAGAAACTTTCACCTCATCAAGAACTTTCTTAGCATCACCAGGAGAAGATTTCACGAGAGCAAAAACTTTCCTCTTCCACTCAGGAGCTACGAACAACGACAACGAAGAAAAAGACACCGTACCAGAAAGAGTCAAAACGCTCTCCACGTCAGCAACCACTTCCTTATGGAACGAACGCTCAGACTCGACACTCTCATCAATAAAAGACTCATCAACAACAGGCCACGAAGCGTTCACGACCATACCAGAACCGTTCCACAACTCCTCAGCGATGTGAGGCATAAACGGTGACAAGAGAATAGCTACGCGCTCGAGAACGTACGACATCACACCAGCATTCACAGACTTCTGATCAGCATACTCTTCAACATCACTCAAGAAATCAAAGAATAACACTTGAACAGATTTTCTGAACAAAAAATCCTCCATAAACTGAGTCATCACCCGAACAGTACGATTACACTTCGACAAAAGATACTGGTCATCAACAGACAACCCCTTCACGTCAAGAACAGAACCCTTACACGACTTCGACAACTCAAGCAAACGCTCGCAACGCTTCACGACGAGCTTCTGAGCACCCTCAACAAGCTTACTATCCCAATCAAAATCCTGCCAAGGCTCGACAAAATTCATCAAGAACAACCTCATCACGTCAGAACCAAGAGTCTCAGCCAAATCTTTCACGAGAGCAACATGACCCTTCGACGAAGACATCTTCCTACCGTCAAGAGTACCCATCCCTAAACAAATCTCCCCCTCAAGAACTTCACTCGACTTAAACAACGCTACGTGATGGAAAATAGTAAACGTCATATGATTAGGAACAAGCTCGACAGCAGAAACATTAAACCTCAAAGGATACCAATACTGAAACGACGACCGCAACTCTTTCAATGACTCAACAGGAATATTCGACGACGAAGAAACAACCGCGACATCACCCTTCCCCTGAAACACGTAATCAAACACTCCCAACGACAACTGCGAAGGATCAAACTTTTTGACGAGGTGAGAAATCGTAAAGTACGCCATATAAATAGTAGAGTCAGACAAAGGCTCAATAACCCACAAAGGATCCCAAGGCATCCTCGTACCCAACCCCTTCAAACGAGCACAAGGCTTATCCTCCAACCAATCAAAAGCATACTCAAAATTAGCACGCTGATTCTCAGGAACAATCCTCATCTTCGCAAAAGCATCCTTCGCCAACTGCTTCCAAAACGCATCAGAATACTTCAAAAACCACTGATCCTCAAGAATAGCGACGACGACAGGAGTCCTACACCTACACACCGCTTTCCCCTCCAATTCATAAAACGAAAACGCATCACCACTCTTGATCAACTCTTTCTTCACCTGCTCCTTCGCGACAGAAACTTTCACACCAGCAAACTTCCCACAAGCCTTCCCCATCACACCCTTATGAAAACCAGACTTGTACACCTCCTTCTTCGCCAATTCCAATTTTTCTGAATCACGCTGAGAAACAATACCAAACTTCTTACACGCATCAACAGCAGGCAACGAACCACCATCAGGAGAGTCAATAATAGGCAATAGTTTAATACTCTTAACAAGCTTCTCATCAACACCAAACGACGACCTCAAAGAAGCATCACTCTGCAAATCAACCAGCGCGATATAATCAGCAGGAGCATCAGAAGGCACCGACGTCACAATACCAGAACCAATCAACGGATCACAAAACAACGAAGGAAGAACAGGAATATCCCTCCCAGCCATAGGAGCAGTCACGAATTTACCGACAATCTCAGAACCCTTCACGACACCAACACGCTCAACAACAAACTTCTGCAACTTCATCTTTTCGAAAAAATTCGACGAAGCGACAAGAACATCCTTACCAACCTTCGCCTTCACGTACTCAACACTCGGATCAACCCACACATTCGTCTG
>CAYHWM010000039.1:0-9154 GCA_964359925.1 uncultured Methanosarcinales archaeon | reverse complement strand
GAGTTTTTGAGCACGCCAAAACTTCCGCGAGAAGTTTTTAGCGTTCCAACGGATAGTGTTGAAATTCATTATTTGAATAAAAGAAGAGCGAATTTCAACGGATATAGAAAGGTTTTTACAAAAAGTAGTGTTACTTTCTATATATAGCAAAGAAAAAGATATCAAAATTAAACTCCTTTGCTATATGAACATCTGTCTTCTCACTCAATACTTCTCCTCTTTCTCCACGCAACCACCCAGCCAGCAACGTGAGAACCAATCGTGACAACGGGAAGAATCCAGAATACTATGATGAGAGGAGCACCAAGATTATACTGCTGTATGATGACCCACGAGTGAAAGAGTATCAGCACATACGCAGGATATATCAACACGTGAACCTGCTTCCAACCGCGAACGAAAGAAAACTGCCACTTCGGCAACGCCCAAGGAGCAGAAAGAACCCAAAACGCGACAACGAATCCGACAACCCACCATGACCACGAAGGAATAGGAAACAGCGACGATACGACGAACAATCGAACGAGGAGAAGATAGACAATGAGTGTTCCCGTGTGGAACACGCTCCACCAACGAGAACTGCCACCATTCTGGAACCTATCCCACGACGTTACTGCGAGCAAGAACAAGATGAACAACGCGCTCTGACCAAAAAAGACGAACGCGTTCGAAAAACCCGCAGTAGGAGAACCAGCAAAATACTTACTGATAACAACAGTCGAGTGAAACCAAGCGAGGAAAAAAACTGCAACGCCAAGATGACGACGATACAACACGAGCCAACCCTTTTTCAAGAACCTCGCCCAAGGACCAATCAACAACACAGCGTGCAACAACACAAACGCGAGAATGGACGACGTACGCAAGACGAGAACGAGAGGATCAACATCAGAGAACAACAAGAAACTCGCAACGCACGAAACCCCGAGAACAGCACACAACCCCGCATCAAACCACCCCTTATCAACGAGAGCGAGGAAACCAAGGAGAGCGAACAAGGAAAGGAGCGACGCGAGAGGACGAGAAGAGAATATGGAAATCTGAGAATATGAGAATATGAACATGACGAGTAACAAGAGTGAAGAAACTGTTCTCCAACGAGAAGGTTTTTGGAACATAACACTATTTTTCTAACACTCTTTTAAAACCCTATTGGTTTTCTAAACTGCTCATATGCTGAAGATCCGCGATTTTTCCCAGCTTGCTCGAAAATGTTCTCCAATGATTGAGTATCAACCCTACACAAAGGATACTGTTGCTCTACCCTCCGCACTATTTGAACGAGTTTTGTCGTTTGTGACTCTGGAAGTCCTAATTGTTGTCCGATGAGTACTCGAACCTTCCCAACAAGTTCTCCCTCATCTAAAAACCAACCATTCACTTTGTACTTCACTTCTCGAGTGTTTACGTAATGTATTCCTTGATACTCTAATGCTTGTAAACTATTCGCGTCCTCTTTTGATAGTTCATCGCCACGAGCCATCCTTCCAACAATACTGGCATACAACTCCAGATCTTCATCGCATAATGCGTGCTCCCGAACAAATGTTCCATATACTTGTTTGTGCTTGATAACCATCCTTCCTCGACAAGTAAGTCTTGAAAGAGTTTCTCTCTCATCTTCAGAGAGAGTGCTTATTTTTGAAATAAGTTCGCGATACTGATTCAGTTCTGTAAATTTCAATGCGGCCTTAGCAACAAAAGACGCGTACCAGCACTCATACAGTTTTTTGGTCGTAAGTCTCATAATGCGTCCCACGAGGAAGAAACACGAACCACTTTAAAAAGCTACTCCTTTCAGGTAGTGATGAAGTTGGAACATATATGAATGTGAGAATATACTCATTCAAATACTTTTCGCAACGTACACAGCATGCTTCGCAAGTTTCCCACACACAGCACATACATCCGTTGAGTTCACTTTCTCGTCAGAACCCAAACGCTCACCGCAAACGTACGCACCCTGAGTTTCAGCCTTCAAGATTTCAGCACAACCCTTTCCTTCATTCTCCGTACTACACCAAGGAACGATAAGGAAACCCCTGTGTTGTTCGATGATAGATTTTATTTCACTCAACGAAGAAGTAGTCCTCGTATTTTTCGAGAAATACTCATCAGAACGCTTCCCAAGAAGAACGTCATGCTCTTCCAACAATTCATCAAAGGAATTCTTCAGTTCGATCAACGACGCCGTCTTCTTCACCTTCGAAATACGATTCACGATAGTTACTTGTTTCTGCTCAGCCTCTCTCGGACCAATCTCTATGCGATACGGGACTCCAAGCATCTCCCAATGATTATACTTGAACCCTGGATGAGCATCAGAATCGTCAAGGTGCGCACGATACCCCCATTTTTTGAGACGTTTATCGACGAGCTTTGCAAATTTGAGTGCGACCGCCGACGCCTCAGGATTCTTAGCAAACGTGATAGGAACAACGACTGCGTGTAACGGAGCAACAACCGACGGAAGAATCAAACCCTGATCATCGCCATGAACTGCGATAAGCGCAGCAATAATCCTCCATATTCCCGGACCGAAACACGTCTGCCACACAAACTTAGGTTTTCCTGCGTCGTCACGATACGTAATATCGAACGCCTTCGCAAAGTTTTGACCAAGATCGTGAGTACTACTAATTTGATTCCTTCGCCCGTCAGGATTCATCGTGTCAGCAGTATACGTGTTCATCGCTCCGAGGAACGTATCCCACGAAGGACGCTTGAAAAAGTAGAAAGGGATTTTTAGTTTACCACGAATGACCGAGTCCATAATTTTTTTATCAGTCTCCACCTGCTTGAGTGCTTGCCCGTGAGTGGCGAAAGCGTCATGAGTTTCAAAAAACATAAATTCTCTCCCTCGAAGGAAAGGCCTCGTCGTCATCTCATTCCTGAACACCGTCATTCTCGACTGATACGTCTTCAATGGGAGATCAGTGTGACTTCTGATCCACAACGAAAACATAGGGTAAAACTGAGTCTCTCCCGTCGGACGCAACGCGAGTCTCCTGTCGAGCTTTTGCGTTCCTGCAGTCTCAACCCAAAACACGTCAGGAGTAAAACCTGCGTGCTCCTTCTCCTTCAACAAGTTCTCCTCAGGAATCATCGTAGGATACAAATAAGGCTCATGACCATCATCCTCAACTTCCTTTTCTAACAACGAGTACATCTCCCTCGCAATCTTCACCGCCCAAGGCTTATGAACGACACACCCCTGAACACCATAACGAATATCAGCCAAGTCCGCACCCGTACTCGACACTACTTGAGTAAACCAATCAGAGAAATTATCCCCTTTCTTGACGGTGATACCAATCTGCTTCGGTTTCTCATCATGTTTCACCGCGCCAGAATGTTCTACACCAGCATCACTTTTTTCATCCATACGTTCATGAGGAGACCAAACGTTTTTAAATGTTGTTCTCACATAGGACACATGTGGGCGTCGTCGCAAGCATTTCAGAAGTATCGACTCGGAAAGGTAACGTTTATAAATAAAACGCGATTGTTACCTACAAATAGTAACTACTCGATAGTAGGGGGAAAGGAATGAGTGATAGGACTGAATTAATTCGACCACAATTGTATGGGAAGAATTTGGATGCGCCAACAACAGTTCTCGTGCTTGATGATAATAAATTAATTCGCAATGTTCTCTATATTGGTTTGAAAAAAAAAGGGTATGACGTCAAAACCGCGAAAACTATAGATGAAGCAGTCACCATAGCAAAGTCTCCTGGTGTAGATATCGCCATTGTAGATTATGGTTTAGGAGAAAAACTGACTGGCTTTGATGCTATAACCACTCTTCAAAGAAACCATTATCTTCCAGTGATACTTATGAGCGCACGCAACACTACACTTGATGGTCTTGATCTTGGACACGAATCAGGATTACACTATAAAACAAGAGGATTTGTTAGAAAAGGAGACACTACTACTTTTGTTGATGATATTGTAAGACATGTTGATAGAGTATTCTCACCCGAGACCGAAAGAACATTCAATTATCCTGTGGGATACCGATTTGGGCAATACATTTCTAAAGAACAATGGCGTATTGGATCGATAGCTGAGGTACACAGAGGGAAATTTGTTGACAGTGATACAGGAGTTGAAAGTGAAAACACATATGCTATAAAAGTTATGCGTGCGCCTTCGGATCTTTGTGGTCGCAGAGTATTTCTTGCACTCATGGTTTATGGATGGGATTCCTGCAAACAGTACTTTAATCTTTGTAAAAGACTTTCTGATGCTCCTGCATCAAAAAATTTAGTTCATCTTGAACACTGCAATAGCATTGATTCCCCCGGAGATAGTGGTCCAATCCGTTACTTCATCGAAGAATTCATAAATGGGCCAACCTTACGAGAGTATCTTGATACGCGAGAATCAGGAATACTTCCTATGAACCAATTTCTTGAAATATTCTCGCAAGCAGCCTCTGGATTGAATAGACTCCATAAAGTAGGATTAGCTCATCGAGATGTTGTTCCTTATAATATTCTCCTTGAAAATATCGAGTCAAATATTCCACGAGTAGTCATTACTGATTTCGGAAGTACGAGAAGAATTCGAGATCACCGAGAACCAGTCGTTATGAGCTCCTTCGCGTACATCGCTCCAGAACAACTCCGAGGAAAACCCGGGGCCATCCAAGCAGACCGGTGGGCGCTTGGTATCTGTATGTATGAAGCACTTACTGGTGTACGACCATTTCAAACATCATCTGATTTAGAACCTCGAGGAAAACCATTACCTTTCAAACAAGCTTGTGAGCGTGATGAAAAACTTGCGGAATCAATACTTCATGATACTATTATTCCTCCGAGCGTTATGAAACAACAACGAATTACAGATGGATACATAACCTGTCCTTCTGCACAGGAACCAATTCCTGAAAAAATAGATAATATGATTATGAACCTACTCGTCAAAGGTCTTGCCAGAATGAAATTGTCAAGCGCTATAACTCGTATGAATGAAGTCGCTCGATCATTTAAACGTGCTAAAAGGAGACCAACTATTGACTTCTAAAGATTAATATTTATAACACAATCATACGTTCGAAGTAAACTCTCGACGTACAATTTCAAATTTGCAGGAGTTGTCTTTTTCAAACGCTCATATAACAGCGCAGTTTTTTCAGCATCTTCAAGAGAATACTTATAATACAATGCGTTGAGTCTCGTGTAGTATGTGCTCGTCACACCTAAAAACAATCGTTCTTTTTTCGTCATCTTCTCCCCATTCTCTTTTAACTCATCAGCAGCACGTTCAAGATTCTGAATCAACATATATTGATGTTCGTGCTTCAGAGTTCTTTTTTTACTCAATGCTCTCAAACAATAATTCGTGAATTTGTTAATTGTTTGTTCAACACTCAAAAAATGCTCCGCAGTTGCTCCGGCAGACCCATCCTGAATCAATTGTCCAAGAATATGAAACACTCTTCTTAATACTGTATCATAATCTTCCCCCGAAGAACCACTAATATCTTTCAGAATCAACATCGTTGGTTTCTGCTCGATGATCTCCATACCGATAAGCTCTGGGATTGCTCGTTCAATAATGCTACGAACCTGTGCTCCGTCGGAGTATTGAATGCGGATTTCATCATATCCCTGTTGGTATAGTGTTATGACGAGTCTATTTTTCAAAATGGAAATCTCATTTAAGTCAATAGTTTTCGTCTTCAATGTTACTTGTCCTTCTGTCGCAACAAGAAGGCCGTCAGAAGTTTCTGTAACGTTGACCTCTTGCCCTTTTTTAAGTTCTCGTTGCTTACACCACGCTCTCGGTAGCGACACGAGTTGCGTCGATCCAGCGATCTGAATTATTTTTCTTTTCATACGCGTGGGAGTATGTGTCACAACCTATATAAACCTTTCTAAATTATATAATGTTCAGTTATTTATATAAGTTATATAAATTATAAGGAATAACTATATAAGGTGTTGTTCCCCCTCTTCGTTTAGTCGAGACGTCCTCGGGGAAGGACTACCTTGGCTGGAGGGGTTGGTGATGCAAACACGAACAAGAGAACAAGACTGGATGGATGAGGAGTTGCTCCTCGACGATTTACCTGGCGCAGTTCCACGCCAGCAACTTCAAAGCAGGAAAGAACGAGCAGTTCTTGACGTCGATGAAGATGAACTCTTCGAGATTATGTCTCCCGAAGAAGCAGCATTCATGATCGGAGTCACCGTTGCTCAAGCAGGCGGAGAGTATAATGAATAAGCATCTCAGCTTGGACGACGTTCGAAGAATAGTTCACACGAACATCCTCGAAGAAGAACGATTCAACGAAATGCTCGAAGAAATAATGGTCGGAAGAGGAGAATGAAGACGAAATGTTTTCATTGCGGACTCTCCATCATCAAGCCTTCACACTACGACCCTTATATGTGTCGCTTATGCGAACACACAGAAGGATCAGAAGATGTGAGCTGGCTCGATGAAAACTCATAACTCAACAAGGAGAACAAAACAATACACACACTCAAACACCTCACAGTGAAGCTGGGACGATTCAACTCGTCTTCACTCACAAAAAAATCCCGGTGCGGAAAGCGTCCCACAACTGAATTCTCAGCGCCGGGGTTTTCTTATTTTTCTGACGCAAGATTCTTATACCTCGTTCTTCTCGTCACACTATGGTCTCGACTGAACTCCTTCAACACTTTCACGCCATCGGCCCCTCCCTCTGGATGCCATCAGAAAAAACGCTCATCCTCGCAGACGTCCACCTCGGATTCGAAGAATCATTACACCAACAAGGAGTCCTCGTACCGAAACGACAACTCGCAGAATTGCTCGCACTCCTCGAAGGAATACTTTCCAACGTGCATCCTAAAACTATCATTCTCGCAGGCGACACGAAACACGTCTTCGGAAAAATACTCCGTCAAGAATGGAACGACGCAGAAAAAGTATTTGTCCTGTTGAAAAAGAACTGCCAAGAACTCGTCCTCGTCAAAGGAAACCACGACACGATCATCGAACCACTCGCGAAACGATTCGGAGCAGTCATCGTCAAAGAATTCTTCGTCGGAGAAGATAGAACTATTCTCATCCTTCACGGCGACAAAATTCCCGAAACGATACCGAACATGGTGAAAACGATCATCATCGGGCACGCACACCCTGCGATACGCATACGCTCAGCAACACGGTCTGAGTTGTATAAATGTTTTCTTGTGGGATCGTGGAAAAGGAAACAGCTTATCGTTCTCCCGTCAACGAACCCCCTCCTCGAAGGTTCAGATGTTCTGCAAGAGAGAACGTTGTCGCCGTTTTTGAAAAAGGTTGATGATTTTGAAGTGTACGCTATTGACGAGAACACAGTTCTACCGTTTGGGAAAGTGAAGGGGTTGAGAGTATGAGAGAAGAATTTCTCCCTCTTAAACATTGTTTTGAGAAGAACCACTGGGAGTGGAAATGCTCTGAAGATCTGGAGAATAACATCGTCGTGAGACAGAAGGGAGATATGTTTCTGTACAATTATGGCGATAACGTGTTAGTAGAAAGAAATCATCCCATACTTATCAAGTGTAGAGGTCTTGTTGTACGAAACGATGGAACTCTTCTTAATTTTCCATTCGAACGATTCTTCAACTCTTTTGAGAAAGAATGCTCCGTTCTTGACTGGGATACTGCAATCGTTCAAGAAAAAGTTGATGGCTCTCTTCTTTGTGTTTTCTGGAACGGGCACTCTTGGGAGATATCAACGAGAGGAAGCTTTTATCCGACGGAACATGCAACAGTTGACTTTGCAGACCTTTTCAGAGAACGCTTTGATACATTTGAATATTTGAACAAAAACTATTGTTATATGTTCGAACTCATCACTAAAAAGAACCGTATTGTCACCTACTACCCCGATGAGAGAGTGTACTTGGTGGGCGCGAGAAACTTGGTAACGTTACAAGAAATACCTCAAAAAGAACTTGATACTATCGCGAAAGATATTCGCGTCTTGAGACCTCGAATATTCAGTGCGAAAAACTTTGAGGAATGCAAAAAAGTCTTCGAGTCATTGAAACGAGATGATGAGGGAGTGGTGCTCGTCGATGCGAATTTTAACAGAGTGAAAATGAAACAAGAATCATACCTCAAACTTTCAAAGATTCGAATGCTCAAAGAACAAGACTTATTCGATTGTGTTCTTGGAAAGATGACTATTGATGTCGAGTACTTGAACGCGTTTCCTGACATTGTTGAAGAACTACAAAAGATACGTTCAGTATGGGAGGTCGCATTGAAGATGACGCTGGAAACGTATGCGACGATAAAGAACTCCCCCACGAGGAAAGAGTTTGCGATGAAAGCAATACCGTACCCCTACAAAGGATTACTTTTCTCTCTCCTCGATGGAAAAGATGTCACGAAAGAAAGAATACTGTTCGAAGACGTGAAAATTTGGAATAAAAATATGTGAACTACCTACTCCTGTTCATCAATTTCTATCGTAGAGTACGCGGTCAATATCTTCACTAACAGTTTCAGTTCCTGAACTGTGGTTCTCTGAAGGTACATCATGAAGCTGCGCGGGTTTTTCTTGTCCATCAATCTTACTCAGTAGTTCTTCCACTCTTTCCTTCAACTCTTCCAACGAACCATTATTCTCAATAACGTGGTCCGCAAGATTTCGGCAGTCAGCAATACGTTGACCCGCGCCGTCACTCACTCCGTGCTCGATGAGTTCATGAAGGAGGAACGCTTCCCACGTTGAAGGATCTTTCTCTCTGGCTCTCTCGCTCATCCTCTCAAACCTTTTTTTTGCGTCGGCGACGACGAACAAGAACATTCCTCTCGAGTCTTTCAACGCTTTGACTTCATCAGGATGGCGAACACTTTCGAGAACTGCGTTACTCGTTCCCACTCTCCGAATAGCTTCTTTCGCCAACGTTTCGCCACTCGCCTTCTCTCGAACGAACACTGCGAGATCGACGAGGTTCTGACGCGTACGCTCCATTCCGAGAACGTCTGTCGCCTCTCTCAAAATGTCTGACAAGGAAATAGTAGTGAAACCTTTCTCTCTCAATATATCAGTTACAACTCCCTTTCCCGCACAAGGAAAACCCGCAACACCGATAAGCATATCGACGAAAGGTTTTTCTTCATTAAAAAAGATATAGGTGGTGGGATGGAA
>CAYHWM010000038.1:0-9212 GCA_964359925.1 uncultured Methanosarcinales archaeon | reverse complement strand
CGTGGCTGGCTCTCCTGCAACGATATACTTTGCACTGTTTACAGTTCCGTCAAGATAGGCGTTCCATAAGTAATTTACTCTGCCCGTTCCATCTTGGATATTAATCCTGAAATCTGATGTTGGTCCTTTTCCGACTATCGCTCCTGCTGTTCTCGGAACTGTTGGATATGTCCTGCTTCCAGTGCCGAACACTATATTGTCGCCGGCGTCTGTCGGGGTGGTTGCAACGTCAAGTTTTGCTCGAGGTGTTGTCGTTCCTATTCCTACTTTTCCTGCAGAATCAAGTATAATTAAGTCTTTTGTTGTCGTTTCAGTCATATCTTGAATTGCGAAGACTCTTCCTTCTCCAACTTTTCCGCTAGCAATTCTAAACGTTCCTCCATTTGTACGGGAATCTGTGAGGTAAATATCTGCACCTTTGTTTCCGCTAGTATCTTTAATGTGAAGGTTCGCTTGAGGTGTCGTCGTTCCTATTCCTACGTTTCCTCCTTCAGAATTTAATGCTATGTCTCCATATGCACTTCCTGAAGATTTAACTGATTGAATGGAAGAATATCCATCTCTTACTGCACTTAATTTCAGTGATAAACAAGTAAATCCTCCCGTACCACAATCGCCACCACGCAAACCCATTGAAGGAGGTGTAGTGTCATCAAAAATATCTAATTTTTTAGTGGGCGTCGTAGTTCCTATTCCTACCGCTCCTGTGTTTTTCAGGACGAAGTTTGCTGTTTGGATATCGTTACCCGTATCAGGAGTAAGTAGTATGCTTTGTTGTGTCGCGTACCCTGTGAGTTTCCACCCGAGAGCTGACGCTATCGAGAGTCCTATGATGACGAGTGCGAGTACGGAGAATGCGATGATGTATGTTTTTTTGCTTATTGTCTTTATTGTCTTTTTTGTTTTCATTGTTGAACACCTCTTTTGTTTGTTTCAGATTTTGAATGTTTCGTATTGTCATATGTTTGTATCATCGTAGTTTCACCGCATCGCTTATTTTTACTGCGTCGCTGAGGAGTACTGGTCCTGAGTTTATGATTACTGGTTGCGTGCTTTGTATCGGTCTTGCTACTTGCCAGTATAGTTTTCCTATTTCTCCGTGGGTGAGTGCTCTGTTGTATATTCTTATGTCGTCGAGTGCTCCTTTGAATCCTGCTGTTGTTCCGAGTGCGTCATCAGGAAGTGCTCCTATAGCGAGGTTTCCTGTTGCGGTTTGTGGATATTGCGTGAGTGCTTCGTCTTCGTTGAGTCCTTCGACGTTGAGTACTCTTTTGAGTTGTTCGTTGTTTTTGTACATCGTGATGTTGTTTCCTGATCGTACGACTGCGAGGTGTATCCATTCGTTTGTTGGTAGTGCTGTTGTCGAGTCGTACGTTACAGTGAGTGATGAGTCTTCGTCTATGGGCATAATGTGATGGTAGGAGAGTTTTCCTTCGGGAGTTATGCTGATAGTGTATGGTGTTTTTTCTGTCGTCGTCGATGGTAGTTTTGAGATAATAGTTCTCGTTCCTGTTCCGTCAACGTTCACGTATGCCCAAAGTGTGATGGTGAGGTCTCTTGTGATGTCTTGGCTTGGTGTGTGGTTTGATTGGAGGATGTCGTTGCCGTCGAAGGATAGTGTTGGTCCTTCTGTTGGAGAGTTTTGAGTTGCTGATGGACTATTTGCTCCTTTTCCGAGTATGGCATCGTTGCCGCTTACTCCTTCTATTCCTAAGAGTTCTGCAATTATTGTCGGATAGTGTATGACAAGTCCTGTTTGTAGATTGTCTGGTTTGAGGTATCCTGCTATTCCGTAGGATTCGAATCTGGCGTTCAGGAGGTATTTGAATGGATTGGTTGGTAGTGGTGAGGGGTTTTTCGTTCTTGTCGAGCTTGTTCCTGTTCCTTCTTTTTTGAATAGTCCGTACTTGTATGGTGTTGTCGTGTAGAAATTGTCTTTTGTTAGAACGTGTCCTGTTCCTCCATTGTCTCGTATGTGGTAGAGTGGTAAGAGTCCTTCTTGTTGTGCTGTTTCTGGATCGATGGGCGTGTACCCTATGATTCCTTCTGATTGGTAAAAGTCTGGTAGTTCTCCTGCGGAGTAATAGTGTAGGTCTACTGCATTCGGCTTGACTGCTCTCCTAAGTGGTTCTTGATATGTTGAGCTTTGTTGTTGTGATATGTATCCATTGTGTGATTGGAAATATTCCGCCCACGTCGTTCCATACACTTCGACGAAGTCTGTCGTGTAAAATCTGTGGGGAAGACTGTCAGTTCCAATCCTATACCCTATGAGTTCTCTATCGTCACTTTTCCAGCAGATTTTTTTGAGTTGCGCGTTCATACTGAAATCTCTGTAAACGAGTATTGGCATACTTCCTTGGCAGGGAGCATCATTATTGACTACTGTTACTTTGCTCGCGTTTCCGCACAGTGCTACTGTTCCTATGGATAGTTTTCTCGTTGTCGTTCCTGTTTTGAACGTTGCGGAGTGTCCGACGGTTGCGCATTCAGTGTCTGTTCCTGTTCCGTCTGCGATGTTTATCGTCGTTATGAGTTGTTTTCCGAGTGCTTGGCAATTGCTCGTTCCTGTGACTATTACTTGTGGCATTGCACTATCAGGTACTGTTTTTCCTTCGCACTTGTTTTCTACTGGTATGAGTACTGGGTCTTGGTCAGTTGTAGAGTACACGTTCACCCATCCTGTTCCGGGTATTTTTTTCCAGTCGAACGTTCCTGCTTCTCTTACTTTGAATCCTCCTCTCCACGTGAACGTTTCAGTATCAAGGTTGTTCGTGATGACGACTCCCGGTTTTGCATCGTCTGCATAGATGACTATTTTTCCTTCGTATTCTCGTAGTCCTGCTGTTGAGCGTGGTGGTGTTGGAACAGTACTCTTTCTTGGAGTGTATTGTTGTGAGAGTGTGATGATGGTGCTATTCTGTAATGCTGTGGTGTACACTCGCACTTCATCTATTGCTCCTTTGTAGTTCGCGTTTCCTTCACTGAAGTATGTGTCGGTCATATTTTTTCTTTGCCTATCATTTCCTATTTCTGTTCTTTTTTTCGTTCCTCCGATGATAAGTTCGTTCGCATAGTTTTTGTCTCCTCCTCCAATACCATCGGCTGACTCGCTGTCTTTTCCTAATACTATGTTTGATCCGTAGTAAGATTTTGCCGATAGTTTCCCATTCAGGTAGAGTGTGAGGTATCCTAAGTCATACTTGAGTGCTACATGTTGCCATGTTCCTTTTGTTATTTGTCCGCCGTTTGCGCAGAGGAGATTATTGTAGGGTTCATTTTTAGAGTCCATTATTGTGTTGTCAACTCGTACGCATCCTGATAGTTTTCCGTTCACTATGAAAAGAGTGTACCCCCCGTGGTATCCTGTCATTTTTGTGATGAAGACTCCGTTGTTTGTTTCTGGCTTGATCCACGCACTCACTGTCAGTTCTTCTTTTCCTCTGAGGTCTTTTGTTGCAGTGTCGTCTCCTTTACCATTGTTTTTTGCGAGTGCTGTTCCTGTTTGTTCGAGTGCTACTCCGAGTGTTGCTTGACCGTTGAAGTATGCTGCACTGTTTCTTTTCCCGTTGACTCCTTCAACATAGGAAACTCCTGAGATGTCATTGATGTTTTGGAGGTCGTGGGGTGTTGACCATTGTCGTACTGGTGCTCTTGTTGATGTGTAGTTCACAGTGATGTTCTTTATGCTGATAGTGTCATTCATTGTCGAGATGTATGTTCCGTACGGCGTGACTGCGTACTCATTTGTCTTTCCTGGTGATGTTGTTACGCTGAGGTTGCTCCACTCACTTCCTCGAGTGGCTATATATTCTGGGGCATCTAACGTTACATCATTACCATTTATTCCTTCATGATATCGTGGAGTAATTTTTATTGTTCCATGATCTTCTACAGTGTTGTCTTCGTTGTATGGTGTTTCTTCGGTGAGTGTTATTGTTGGAGTAGTGCTGCTTTGTGTTGGGAGGTCGATAGTCATTCCTTTCGTTGTGTAGAGTGTTGAACTCATCCCGTTGGCGAATAATATTGTTGCAGTATCGGGTGTTGTTGTTTGGGTTACCGTGAACGCGTGTTGTCTCCCGTCGATGTCCATCGTTCCCGTAGTTCCCGTGTATGCCCATTGGAGGAGGTTTCCTCCGGTGATGTTGAGTGTGGAAACTTTCTTGTCGGTTGTGCCGGTGATTCCTGTGAATTGTAATATTCTGCTTTTGTTTTTTCCATCGTTGAGTATGAAGTAGTCATTTTTTGCTATGGGCGTGTTGTTCGTCATCCAGAGCTTGTTCAGTCCCATTGCAGGGTAGAGTTCTGTTCCTACTGCGGGGGTGGTGTTCCCTTTAAGAATAATCATATTGACATTTCCTGTCGTGAGGTCTGCTTTGAGTGAGAGTTCAGTTTCCCAAGCAGAGATTGCGATTCCATCTCTCAGCATACCATCTGCTGGTTGTTGAACTGATTGGTACGTGTATCTCGTTCTTGGTTCTTTGCTCGTGCTCGTATTGTCGAATGTCCACCAAGCGTTCGAGAATGGTATTCCTGTTTTTGCTGCGTCGAGGATGTATCCTTGTTGGTAGAGTGTTGGTGCTGGCTTGAATGGCTGTGTGAGGTCTTCTTCGCTCGTGATAAGCTTGTGGTCTTTGCTGTCGTTCGTGTACGGTTCATCGCTGTCGGGGAATGCGGTTCTTACTCTATAGAGTGGAGTGAGTGAGTCGCTGCTGAACGTGCTCGTGTTCGCAACGTACCCTATGAGTCCTATTGTTTCTTCCGTTGTTCCTTGTTCAATAGTTTTTTGCTCGTCGGGTAGTGCGCTGTGGACGTAGTTTGTTGTTGCTGTTTCGTAGTATGCTTTGAGTGGGAGAGTCCATGGTCCTATTGGTTGGTCGAGGATGACTCCGAGGAGTTCTTTGAATGCATACCCTTTTGTTGGGTCGTTCGTTATTGGCGTTCCTGGTTTGAGTCCGAGTACTGCCCCATCGGAGAGTAATACTCCTGCGGCGTAATCTCCGTTTCCTTGATTCGTGTAGTAACTGTTTAATTCTCTATAGTGTGCGACGTATCCTTTGCGGAACGCACTTTTTATTTGTGCAGGAGTTTTTTCTGCGTACGTTATTGATAGTTCGTCAATGCTTCCGTTGAATGGGAAGGAGTCTACTCCTGCGGGGTGTGTTGCATCAGTACTATTTTGGTGTTGTACTGTTGGAGTCCTGTCCGAGTAGTATTGTGGCTCGTTACCTATCCAGAGCGGCGTTACGTTATTGAATCGTATCTGTTCTGGTGTTGCACTGATTGTTCTTTGACCGAGGAGTTCTCCGTTGAAGTATACTGATTGTCTGCTTCCGTTGAATACGACTGCGTAATGGTTCCACGATCCTGTGGTAACGTATGATGGTAGTGTGTAATAGTTGTTTCCTCCTTGTTCCCCTTTTAGATTAGAAGGTGTTACGGGAGCAGTGAGCCTGTAGTCTGCGTCGAGTGTTGGAACTCCTTCTTTGTTGAGTAATCGCAACGCCATTCCTGTTGTGTCGGTAGCGCTGAGCATTGTCGCTCCGTACTTAGTAACTGCTGGGATGTCATTCGCTTTCGCCCAGAGTTCGATGGTGAGTTGTGACGTGTTTTGGAGTATGATTCCTGTGTCAACGCTTTGGTTTGGTTTATCAAACGTGATAACGTTGTCGCTTATTCCTTTTTTGAATGTTGGTGCTGATCCGTACACTGTTGCTGTTGGTTGTCTTCCGAGTGTATCTGTGAGAGTATTATCAAATGAGTAATGCACTATTCCTTTCGCGTTTCCCGAGTATTGTTGATAGAGAAGGGATACTTCTTGTGGCGAGACTGTTCTGTTGTACAGTCGTACTTCGTCGATGCTTCCGTTGAATCGTCGAGTGGTTGATAGTCCGAGTCTTGATGTTGGCGTGAGGAATGCTCCTATCGTGAGTGGGGTATTGTCTGGGATGTGGAGTGGTTCGTTGAGTGTTGTCGTTTGGAGTTTTTTCCCATCAATGTAAACTGATAGTTGCTGGTAATTCCACGTCATGACTGCGTGATGCCATTGTTGTTTTGGTATGTTGAGTGTGTCTTTTGTTGCTTGTGCGAGATTGATAACTCCTATTCCTTCAGTGTACACTTGTGATAGTACATTGTTCCAAGAGTTTCCTGTTCTGTTCCACTCTAAGGGGTTTGATTGTTCTGTGAGCGTCGAGTCGAAAACTCCAAGGTAGTATTCATTCTTTGGGCGGTCAGCACCGTCGCTTCCTTTCGCCACTATTGCTGAGAACGTGTCTGATGGTCCTTCTTCTTTGTACCATGCGGAGATGGTTCCGCCAGTTGGAGATTTTGATAGGTGGAGATCGTCAGTATGGGGTACTTCTATGAATCCTCCCATTGTCGTTTTGAGTGCTTGACCTGATACTCCTGTTCCGTATTGTACTGTCCCATTGGGGGTGCTCTTGATATTTTTTACGGATTCTTTTTCTTGACCATCAAACGGCCAGTACGCTACGAGTCCTCGTTCGAGGAGTTCTTTTTGGTAGTGTTCTTTTGCGTCTTGTGGAGTGAACGATTTTTTGATGATTTTGAGTCTCGCGAGTGATCCTGAGAATTGTCCACTGGAGTAGAATCCTCCGTTAGCATCTCTTGCTCTTGCGTGTCCTATAGTGAGTGCTTCGTCGTTGCTTTTTGGTTGTATTGTTGTTTCTTTTCTTGATACTTCTGTCCCATCGATGTAGAGTGCGAGTTCTGTTCCTGTGTATGTTGCGCTGACGTGGTGCCATCCTGTTGTTGGTTTCGGAGCAATAATAGAGTCGGATGTTTCTCCATCACCTATGAGGAATGATAGTGATTGATGATTTCCTATTTCGATTCCGTCAGAAGTTTTTATTTTTCCAATAACGTACCCGAGAGAGTAGTCATAATGACTTCCAAAAAATCCAGGATATACTGCTCGTCCATCAATGGAGCTTACCATTGCATCGCCGTCGGAGTATCCTTTTCCTACTATTTGTGCGAACGAGTTGCTTCCTCCCGATACCCAGATGCTGAGAGTGAACGGTTGTGTATCGTTGAAGCTGATTGCTGGAGAGTTTGTGATGTTGAGTCCTTTCGTTCCATCGAAAGAGAGTGCTGGTCCGAGGAATGAGTCTTCTTCTGCAGGTAATTTTCCTGGTGTTCCGTCGATGGATGAAAGTGTTGTGTCTGAGGTCGTGAGTTGGGTGTTCAGTGCTATGTCTGAGTGAGTGTTTACCGTGAACGTTTGTAAGTTCCACAACCCGCACGTGTTAGCGTTTTGGCACCCGCATTTCCACCCGTTTCCAGCAATGCAACTGTACACTGCGATGTAGTTTTCTCCGTTGGAGAGTGTTGTTTGTGGGAGTGTGAGTGTTGCTGTTGCTTTACCTTTTACCCAGTTTCCTTTGAGTTCTCCTGTGAGGTTGAATTGTTTCCAGAGTTGTGCGGAGGTATCATAATAGTATGCGTACTTGTACGTGTATCTTGAGAGTTGGTCTGCTGTTATTGTTATTCCGAGTGCGTCGTCATTTTCGAGTTTGAACCCTCCTGGTGGTTCTGTCGTCTTAAAAAAGATTGGCAGTGTCGTGCTGGTAACGTCCCATGGTGGCGCGTACGCTCCGTAATCGCTCAGTTTGAAGCTTTGTTGTGGGGAGAGTGTTATTGCTTTCCCGAAGATGTTCGAGGGGGTGTTTTGTGTTCCTGGACCGCTTGATGGTTCTGGCGGAAGATTTTCAGGAGCGCAGGATACTATAACGAATGTGAGAATGAATAGTGTGAAAATGCAGAGTAGTAATTTCACATTCTCATATTTCATATTTCCATATTTCATATTCTCACATTTCATCTTTTCACCCCTAATTCTTGGAGTGCTCTTTGAATATCATTCTCTGTCCATCCTGCTCCTGAGAGTGTTGGTCTTGCTTGTTCTATCGTGTACCCTTTGAGGAATATTCCTGAGAGGTATGTTTTGAGTGCTTGAACGTTTTGGTGATCTTGATAGTTTGCTTGTTGTTGTAGTGGCGATTGTTGTGGTTGTTGGAGTGGTCGAGTAAGTGTTGGTGAGCGGTACATCATTTGTTGAGGTTGAGAACTCATTGGTCGTTGGAAACCTGCGGACGATTGTTGTGGTTGTTGGAATTGTTGTCCGAGTGGTTGTCTCATTCCTTGTTGGAATGATGATGGTGGTAGTGTTGGTTTTGGTGTTCGAACGTGTTTCACGACGAGGACGATTGCGACGATGGTCAACAAGGAAGTAAAAGCGAGGAGTGCGATGATGGGAGTGTTTGATGATGGTGATTGTGTTTGTGGTAGTTTCGTTTTGTTATCAACTGCTACGGGTGGAGTTGAGGGTCCTGGTGGTGTCGTATTCGTTCCTGGTTGTGGAGCTGGTGCTGGTTGAGGAGTTGGCGTTGGTGTTACTGTCGTGTTGCTCGTTTTGTTCGTTGAACTATTGATAGTAGTATTTGTTGATGGGGTAACAGTAGTGTTCGTTGAGTTCGTTCTGTTCGTCGTTCTCGAACCTCCGCCGCCACCGGGATCTGAAGGGTCAGTGACTGGAGTATCAGGAGTTGGTGTTGGTGTCGGGTCTTGAATGACCGGGTTCGTTGGAGAACTCGTTGGTGGTGCTGGCACTTCTGCAAGTACTGCTAACGAGAATAAAAGTATTCCTATGATGAGGACTGAACAAAGTAATGCTCTCCTACGAAGTACACCTTGATGTATTCTTTTTTTTCCCAACACTATCAAAACCCCTTTTTATTGGTGAACACTTCGAGGAGAGGTTTTTAAATGTTTCGGCGAGAACTCGTAAAAAATACTGATGGAAAAAGAGCGTACGTTTTCAATCATCTTCTTGTACGGTATCATCAAGAGTGTTGTCTTGTGTTGGAAATGTTGGGAATGATTGTGTGAGAATATTTCCTCTCGAGTATTCTTTGATGTCTTGATGTGGAGTGATGGTGACGAGGTGGTCGAGTCCATTGTACTGGACTGCTGATAGGTAGTCGTACGCTGCTCTGATGGAGTTTCGTTCGGTGCGGTCGTACGTTCTTCGTAATCGTTCGGGGAGAAGCCATCGAAGGACAAGTTGTGGTTTCTTCGTTTTCAATGCGCCAATAGTGTCTTCCGTGTAATCAAATGCTATTTCGTGGGGTATGAGTCCTCGGTGAACTCGAGCTGCTCGTCGGTACACTAACGTTCGCACTCTGTCA
>CAYHWM010000037.1:4017-9466 GCA_964359925.1 uncultured Methanosarcinales archaeon | reverse complement strand
TGGAGACGCACCCGAATCGGAGGAGGAGTGATTGCACGGCTTTGAGCATGTGTTTGCTAACGCTGGTGAGAGAAATTGCGCGTCGTGCTGTTTCTATTGTTCCGTCGCAGTCGAAGTATGCTTTGAGGAATGAGGCGACGCAAGAGTTTGGAGCTTGCATAAGGAATGGTGATGCTTTGATGGTGTGACTTTTTTGTTTGAGTGGGTACTCGAAGAGTGCGTGGAGAAGGAGGTGGAGTGTTTTGTTCGCGTGGAGTTCTGGGGTTCTTGGTCCGTTGACTCTTCTTACTGCACGTATTCCTAAAGAGGAGCACGCGTTGGCGAATTGTTGTGCGAGTTCTTCTTTTCCGACGATAAATTTGTGTCCGCTTCCGTCTCCGAAGAGGAGTCCTGCGAGTGTGAAGAATTGCTCAAAATTGTTCGGGAGGAGTATTGGTTTCGTGTTTTTTGTTGTTGTTCTGAATGATATCGTGTTGATGGAGTCGTAGATCGTGGTGAGGGGGAGAGAGAGTAGTTGAGAAAGTGTGAGGAGGTGGTCTGTTCTGCACCTGTTTTTCCAGAGTCCGTGGTACAGTGAATTCTTTTTCGTGTTCAACGCTTGTGCGATACTTGTTATTCCTCGTTGTTGCACTTGGGCGAGGAGTTGTTTTCCTTTGAGAGGGTGAAGTTGTGCGTAGCACTTGTGACGTGAGAGAATGGTGAGTATTTCTTCTTTCATATTTTTTGATGGTTCTACTTCTGTTTTTCTTGCGCAAACTATTCTGTCGTGTAGTTTCAACTCTCGTGATTCTTTTTCTTTGAAGTCCATATCTTCAAGGACGATGTACTTGTGTTCTGGTGTCGTCGTTATTTCTGTTCCCGTTCGGAGTTTGATCTTTGTCGCGGTTCCTCCCGCGAGTTTCCAAGAGTGTGATACTTCCTTTTTTTCTATGCGTCCTGTTTCCTTGTTGAGTGAGAAGACGGTGATTCCCTTTCCTGTCACGTCGTAGACTGTTTCGTGTTCGTCGTCTCGTACTTTTGTTCCGATGAGTTGTGCTTGAGAGTGGAGTTGTTCTGCGGTGATGAGTGTTCCGTCAGTGAGGTGGAGTGTGGTGTGGGGAGCAACGCATTTTCCGTGGTGAATATGTGCGCTTGTGCAAATGTTTCTGATTCCTTCTCTTTTGTCGCAGAGTCTTTTCATTTTTTGTATTTGTGTTTCTTTCTCTGCCATTAGTGGATCATCTCCATTTGAGAGTGTGTGTAGGTGAAGAGTTCTTGTGGCGTGAACCAGATTTTGAGTTCTCGTTCTGCTTCCGCGACGCTTCCGGATGCGTGGACTAAGTTTTTGATGACTCTTTTTTTAGCGTCTGCTACCATATAACTGTCAACAGTATAATCTCCTCGTATCGTTCCTGGTTGTGCTCCTCTTGGTTCTGTCCCGCCTACTATTTTTCTTCCCATTTCTACTGCGTGGTATCCTTCTATCGCGATGGCTATGACTGGTTTTCCTTGTATTCCTTCCATGTTCCATCGTCGTATCCTGTCTCCTACTTGTTCTGGTGTTTCCGTCATCGTGATTCCTTTTGTTTTCATTGTTTCTATCGTTCTTGTTCCTGTTTGTATTTTCCATTCTTTGTTGTCTTCGTAGTGTTCTCCTACTTTTTTCGTGTCTGGTAGTGCCATTTTTGTTCCTATGATCTTGAAACCTTTTTGTTCGAATCGTTTGATGATTTCTCCTACGAGTCCTCGTTGTATCGCGTCTGGTTTTGCGATGATGAGTGTTCTTTCAATCATTGGCGCCTCTTACTTCTTCTCTTCCGTTTTCTGTGCTGTCTTTTTTGTTTTCGTGACCCATTTTTGTTTTTTGGGGTTTCTTTTGTGTTTGAGCATGCTCATTTCGCATCTTTTTTCGCAGAAGTTGAGTGTGCTTCCGTCGAGTCTGACGTAGAGCATTCCTGTTCCTTGACGTATTGTTTTCTTGCAAAAGCTACACGTTGTCATGATGTTCCGCCTCCTCTACCGCCTTTGTTGAGGGGTCTTGCTTCTATTTCTGTTTCTCTGAGCATGAGTATGTCTTCTGGTTGTACTGGTCCTTTCACGTTTCTTCTGATGACTTTGTCTTTGTCTCTTCCGTCGAGTATTCTCGCTCGTACTTGTACTGCTTCTCCTCTCGTTCCTGTTCTTCCCATGACTTCTTCGATTCTCGCAGCTACTGCTGGTGAGAATTTTACTCCTCCTTTTGCTTCTTCTACTGGAGCTTGTCCTTGAGGTGCTCCTCCTTCTGGTTTCTTTTCTGACTTTTTCTTGTGATCTTTATGTTCTGCTTTTTTTTCTGGTTCTGCCATGTTTACTCACCGTCTTTGTCTTCTTCTTTTGGTGTTCTTCCAGCTTTTCCTTCGTCGAGTATGGCGACTGCTGTTGCTGACTTGATTCCTGCTGCCGCTCCGAGTTCTTCTTTGCTTCCTGCTTCGGAGTAGGTTATTCCTTTTTCTTCGCAGAGTGGTTTCAAGTGGAGTATGAGTTCTTTAGGGCTCGCGTCTGTTGCTACCGCTACTGTTTTCGCGATTCCTCGTTCTACTGCTTTCGTTACTTCGTTGATTCCTCTTTTGAGTTTTCCCGACATTCGAGCAGTTTCAATCAATGATAATACGTTTTCCATATTGAATTCCTCCGAACGAGAATGATCTCGTCTCAACCATTCGAGAACCCTTCAAAGGATTCATCGTGGTTTCATCAACACGTTATGGGAAACAGGGGGGTTTTTTAAAGGTAGCGGTTTTGCTTTCGTCGTGAGAGTATGGGGCTTGTTGAGAAGTTGAACGGGGTGTACTGGCAGGCTGACGAAGTACTCGCGTCCGATGTTGCTTCTTTTATTCCGAAGAATTCTGGGTTGGGAGCTCTTGTTTCATTGCCTTTCTTCACAGGGAGTATGGTGTTAGGTCCTAATCTTGGAGAGTTTTTCCCTTTGAACTTTTACTGGTATGGTGTTGCGGGGTTCGACTTTTTTTCGATGTGGCAGTCTTGTATGTGGTCAGTCAAGGAGCAAAGCAAGAGGGAGTCTTGCAGGCGTTACTCGTTGGCGAACCAGAAGTATCGTCTTTCGACGCTTCTTGTAGGAACCAGTCTTGCAGGGTTGTGTTTTTTTGATGTTGCTCGTGCAGGTTTTACTGTTCCCGAAGGTCTTGTCGAGAAGGTAGAGTTCGCTTCGTCGTTCATTCTTCTTTCAGCGTCACAGTTCGCAAAGTCTTCCGAGTGTGACGCGGTTCTTGAGCGGTATGAGAAGCGGAAGGCGTTGGAGTAGATGATAGTGCCATATTCACAGTTCCCATTGTTTTTTGCTGACGAAGAGGTATATTCCTCGTATGGGTACTAGTGATTGGAGTCGTAGTCCTTCGTCGTAAGCACTCGCACAGAGTGCGTGGAATTTTCTTGTTGCTCGTTCTACTTTTGTGTCTTCTCCTAATTTCCAAAAGTTTGAGAGGATGTATCTTGTTGGTCTATTCGTTTCGTAGTTCATCGTGAAGAACGCGACGTGTTCTATCCATTGGTGTTCTGGGACTGGAGATGTTTCTCCTGCTCTTAGAATTCGTTGTTCGAGTTCGAGCATTCCTTCGCCGAATGTTTTTTCGTCGTGGTGGTGTCGTGCTTGGATGTTTCCTGAGCTTGTAGCTATGACTTCTTTGGAGTTGATTATCGGTGGGGAGTATATGGCGAGTCCCATAGTTGTTTGGGGAGTGTTAGTGTTTTTTAATGTGTTGGTTCTTCTCTTTGAAGTTCGAGAAGGTCTCCTGTCTCTTTGAGTTTTCTTGGGTTGAGTGAGATGTGGTGTCCTGTCCCTTTTCCTGTTTTCTTTTTGAGGATGGTGACGAGTTCTGCGTTTGCGAGTTCTTTGACTGCTTCCGCAACGATTTTTTGTCCTTTCTTGTCGTGGAGGTATTCATCGGGGAGGTGGTGGAAGATGTTGTCGAGCGGGGTGTGGGCTCCTCCAATGATTCTTTTTTTGAGGAGTTCTCTCAGGATTGCTTTCTTGATTGCAGTTGTTTCTTGGAGCATATTCTTGTTGTTCTGCTTGTGGTTAAAAGATTTTCCTCTTCTTATGATATGTTGACGTATCAAAAGAAAAGTTTAAATACTCTTGCAACTATTGGTAGTGTATGATGGAAGAAAATGCTTTTTTGGAGTTCGTCGGCGATACTCCCGCGACGAGGCTGTTGGACTTTTTTATTACGGGGAGAGAGTTTGATTATACGTTGACTGAGTTGTCGAAGAAGGCGGGAGTGAGCTGGGCGACGCTGTACAGATTGTTTCCTCACTTCTTGAAAGCTGAAGTGTTTATTGAAGTTCGGCGCGTTGGTAGAGCAAAGTTGTACAAGATTAATATGGCGAATCCTCTCGTAAAAAAACTCGTCGACTTTCACGATAGCGTTCTTCTCGCAGAGTTGAAGAAGGTCGAGAAAGGACTGCTCGTTGAAGCGTGAGAGTATCCTGTTTTCCTCTTCTCAATGCATGACTGATTTTTCAGCATATAGCTTTATAAAACACCTCTCGTCTTCTTTTATCTCACAGCGGGGTAGAGCAGTCTGGAGTGCTCGACGGGCTCATAACCCGTAGGTCAAAGGTTCAAATCCTTTCCCCGCTATCTATGGTTGCAAGTACTCAGGGGTCATCGGCATCTTCTGCTCCTGCAAAGTCTGAATCGTTGAACTCTTCTTCTGATCGTGGTTTTCCTGTTGTTGACGAGTTCGTGTTGTGTACGGTGACTGCGGTGCAGTTCCATTCCGTGTTCGTGTCGCTCGACGAGTTTGGTGGTCGTTCTGGTATGATTCATATTTCTGAAATAGCTCCTGGAAGAATCAAGAATATTCGTGAGTATGTGTCCGAGGGCAAGACTCTCGTGTGTAAAGTGTTGAGGGTTGATAAAGAAAAAGGGCATGTTGATTTGTCGTTGCGGAGGGTTTCTGAGTCTCAGCGTCGCGCGAAGGCTGACTCGTTGCGTCAGGATAAGTTGGCGAGGAATCTCGTCAAGCAGGCGTCGGTGCAGTTGAAGTGTACTCCTGAGAGTTTGTGGGACTTGCTCGTGAGTGCGTCGGCAGGGTATGAGTCTGTGTTTGCTTTGTTTGAGGATATCGCCGCGGGTAATGTTTCGTTAGAGGGTTTGAAAATTCCTGCGAAAGATGCTGAGGTTATTGAAGCAATCGTCAAGCAGCGTTTGAAGCCCGCCATTATTGAGGTTGGTGGTTCTTTTTCTGCGTCGTCGTACGCTTCGAATGGTTCTGAGCTGATTCAGGAGGGGTTATCGCTACTCGTTTCGAAGTTTGGCGATGATTCCGTTCACTATTTGGGTAGTGGGAAGTTTTCTGTTCGAGTGAAAGATACTGAGTACAAGCCTGCGGAGAAGAAGTTGAAAGAAGGAGTTGATTCCGCTCTTGATTTTTTCAAGAAGCATAAAGTCGTCGCGAGTTTTGATAGA
>CAYHWM010000037.1:0-3917 GCA_964359925.1 uncultured Methanosarcinales archaeon | reverse complement strand
CCCGCACGATACTCTCCCATCGACAAGTACGCGAAGTATCGACGGATGGGGAGAGGGAGGGAGTCATCAACAGGGGAGGGGGACGTCGAGAGAGTTGGGAACAGTAAAGAATAAATACTTCTTCTCATTCCGGTACGTGTATGATGTTATTTGCTGGTGCTCAAGAGTATGTTGGTCTTGTTGATCGTCGAGTTCTTCATAGTGTTCAAGAACAGGATTTTTTTTCCTTGGGTTGATAAGAAAACGATGAATACTATTGTTGCTTCTGCGGTGACATTGCCTCCCGTGGATGATGTTCCTAAGAAAGTTCAGACGGCTCTTGGATGGTACGCGAGGAAGACGCTCAATCGTTTTTGTCAGGAATCGTACGTTTATGACGAGCTGAGTGAGGATTTGTGGGATCCTGTCGGTATGGCTGTTGAGAGAGGTGGAATTGTTGGGCTTGTCGCTGGAGGGCTCGCTGCTGGCGTTTCAGCATATCAGGGAGATCCTTTTATCGAAGTGTGCCTTCGTTCTCTTTCTGCAGGGCTTGCAACGACTACGTTATGGACAATGATCGACTTGTCTCCAACGTTCAGTTCTACGTGCACGGAAATCCTCGTTCAGTGTCACCCTCGCTACGGTGGAACGATTCGTTCCATCCGTCGAGAACACGAGCAGTCGAGGATGGAAGCGGTGAGTCGTCTTGAGGGGTTGCTTGGTGCGAGTAGGTAGGAACATTCTTTTTATGCAAGTTCGAGAAACTCTTCTTTCGTCATTCCTGATTGTCTAATGATTTCGAGGAGTGTTCCTTTGTCTATTTCTTGGTGGTTTGGTACAACTACTGATTCTTTTCCGGTCGTCGTTTGTCTTGTGAGGATGATGTGATTTCCCTTTTGTCGTGCTGGTGTAAATCCTTTCTTTGCGAAAATCTTGATGACTTCTTTTCCTGAAATTCTTGGGAGTTTTTGCATCGTTATGCGAGTATTTCGAACCGAGTCATAAGTGGGTTGTTGTCTTTGAATTCTTGTGGGAGTCCCATTTCTTCTACGTGGAGTTCTACTGCTTCTTTGAGGTTATGGAGTGCTTCTTCAATAGTGTGTCCTTGACTGACAACGTCGACTTCTGGGCAGAGTGCGACGTATTGTTTTTCTCCTTTGCGTATGATCGCGGTGAATTCCATAGCTTTTCTTCTCTCCTCGGAATATATAAAGCTGTCGTCATCACACCGTATAAACGAGCATTCCTGTTCCTGCGACGATGAGCGTGATAGCGAGTGCTTTTCTGATGAGTGTTGTTCTTGTTTGGTCTTCGGTGATGATATGCGGGTAGTATCTGCTGATGATCGTTGTTGTTGCGAAGAGAATGAGTGGGATGATTTGCCCCATTCCTTCAAAGAGTGGTGAGGTGACGAGGGTGAACCCGTACCAGAGTGATGCGTGTCCAATGACGGTTGCGGCTTCGGCGATGATTGTGTACTTGAAGAGTTTGTAGTGTTGGAAGAGTGTTTTTCTCACGTCTTTTCTGAAGAGCAGAAGAAGCACGGTGATGAGTGCTCCTGTTGAGAAAAAGATTTGCATATTCCAGTACGGGAGTGTTTTTGTTGCTGATTCGTTGATTGCTATCGGTATCGCTACGAGAATTCCGTATGCTATTCCGAGGAGTGTTGCTTTGCTGTGGAGGAATTGTTTGAGTGTGTGTTTGCTTTCGAGGACGATGACTCCGAGTATTGCTCCTACGATTCCTGCGAGTTGGATACTGGTAAATGTCGTGTTGAACAGAACGTAATGAATCATAAGAAGTCCTATGGGTGTGAGGTACATCAGTGGTACGATGGCTGATGCTTCTTCTTTGTTCAACAACCAAAAATATGCTATGTAGAAAAGTCCGGAGATGAGTCCTGCAGTGAATGGTATCCACGAGTATTGAAATGGGAACTCGTTCCACGAAAGGAAGAGTGAAAGGATGAGTGTTTCAACCCAGTAGATGGAAACCGAAACAATGGTGTAAGCGTAACTGTTTGTTGCTTTCTTGCTTAAGATGAACTTGTCGATGAGGTATGCTATGACGTAAGAGAGTGTCATAAACGAGAGTGCGATGATGATTGCTGATGATATCATCGTTTCGTTCCTCTCTTTTTTATTCCTTCTTCAATGCGTCGTTGTGCGATTTCGAGGGCTGCGGTTCTCGGGCCGATTCTTTTGTTCGTTGAGAGTCTGAGGATGAGTTGCGTGTTCGCCACTATTTTTTCTCGTACGAGTTTGAACATTGTTTTCTCGTCTATTCCTTTCCATTCTGCGTAGCTTGAGATGACTCCTCCTGCGTTCGCGATGATGTCGGGGATGACGAGTATTCCTTTCTCGTGGAGTGCTTCTTCCACGTCTGGCGTTGTTGGTATGTTGCTTCCTTCGACGATGAGTTGGTAGTTCATCGTTTCCACGTCGCTCATGTGTATCAAGTCGGGGACTGCTGCGGTGATGAGGACTTCTGCTTCTATCAGGAGTATGTTTTGTGTTGGTGCGACTCCTGCTCCCGTGTACGCTGTGACTGTTCCTCGTCGTCGTTTCGTCGTCAAGAGTTTACCGTAGCGCAGTCCTTGTTGTTTGATGCACGTTCCTTTGCTGTCGGAGACTGCGACGAGGATCATCCCTTCGTCGAGTAAGTGTTGTATCGCGAACATTCCCACGTTTCCGAATCCTTCCACGGCAAACGTCGTTCCTTTAGGTCTTTTCCCGATGTGTTTGAGCGCGGTGAGTGTTGCTATGGCGACTCCGTACCCTGTGCTTCCGAGCTCGTGGGGCAGTCCTCCAAGTGCTTTCGGTTTCCCCGTCACGCTTTTAGGATCGCCGTTCGCTTCAGCATACCACTGCATTTCTTCCTCGGCAGTATTCATATCGGGAGCTGCGATGTATTGCGATGGTGAGAATGGTTTGAGTTTTCTTGCGAATGATTGAATGATTGCTTTTTTTTGTTCTTTCGTCATTGAGTGTGGGTCTGCGATGATGCCACTTTTCGCTCCTCCGAATGGTAGTTCTGCGAGTGCGCACTTCCACGTCATCGCTCGTGCGAGTCGTGAAACTTCTTCGACGTTCACCGTCGGAGTCATTCTAATACCTCCCTTTCCCGGTCCGAGTACGGTGCTATCAATAACGAGTATTCCTTTCATTCCAGTTTTCTTGTCTTCGACGTGGATGATGTGTTCTGGGGCGGTGGATAGGAAGTAGGTTGTGGTGAGTGGATGAGTGGTGGTCATACTATCCTCTCTCCCGTCTTCTTATTCAGTATTCTGATCGCGTTGACTGGGCACGCTCTTGCTGACGTTAAGAATCGTGAGTATTCTTCTTGTGTGATGGTTCTCTCCCAGATGTCTTCGTTTCGTGGTGTTGAATTGTGGAGGTCTACTTTTCCGTCGCTCGCGAGTTTCCATTCTGTTGGGTCTTGTGCGATGCACGCTGTTGTTCCGATGCACGAGTCTCTGTCGAGTTGTATGACGTATTTTGCTTCTTCGTTCTTTTCTTCGTGTTCTGTTGCTTTTTCTGTTCCGATGTGTTGTTTCTTGTCCGGCGTCATTTTTTCTTTTGTGGACGAAACCATTATAAATCTTCCCTTGCTTGGTATTCTTGAAGTAGTCAGAAAAATAGGTGTGTGAGTGTGCGTTTATGGGTCATCCTTTGATTGAAGAGTTTGTCGGTAAGCAGTCGCAGGTGCAGTTCGCGATTCGTTCTGGTGATGCTGGGAAGGCTCGAGAGTCTTATAGGGAGTTGTGTGATTCGTATCAGCGGTTGCTTTCTTCGGACGTTGAGGACGTGCATAAGGGTATAGCGTTTGGTGAAGTGTCTGCGTTGTATCAGTCGTTGCAGTCGTTGCCTGTCGCTGGTGGGACTGTGGCTGGTGGCGGGTTGGGAGTGGGTGGTTCTCGTCAGCAGGGTGTTCCTGTT
>CAYHWM010000036.1:0-9502 GCA_964359925.1 uncultured Methanosarcinales archaeon | reverse complement strand
ACGAGCGAGCAGTCGAAAACTCGAGCAACAACCAGTTTAAGTGTTGAGCATCATCATCACTAAAAGAACCAACATCAACACGCTCCCCCTTCATCGTTTGGTACTGCATACTGTCAAGAGAAAAACGAATACTATAAAAAGCTTATCGCACACGAAGTCAATGGTGATGAACACTATGATAAGAACAATGCCCGTCAAGAACACTTCCCTGCCAACTCAACGACTCGTCATCTTCGACGTCGACGGAACTCACGACTCACAACGAAGGAGGATTCAAGTATCTTGCTCGACGACTCGGCAAGGATAAAGAAGTCGAGGAACATCACGCGGAGTATGAGCGAAGAAAACATTTAGGGCCTTGGGGTTTGGAAGAGCTCGCATTGATGTTCAAAGGAGTGAAAGAAGAACAACTCCGATCGTTCTCCAAAGAATTTTGCTCTGCGTTCCTGATGACGGGAGCAAAAGAAGCCGTCGAAACGTTAAGAAAGAAAGGGTTTCTTATGTGTTACTTCTCGAGCAATCCGACGATCATCCTCAAGGAATTACAACACGATGACGTGCTCGGACGTGCTGATGCTATTTCGGGCAACGTTCTTGAATTCGTCGATGGAGTATGCACGGGAAAACTACTTCGTAAAGTCGATCGTTACGTGAAAGCGGAAGATACAAAGAAGTTCATCGAAGAACACAACCTGAAAAAAGAAAACGTGTGGATCGTCGGCGATAGCATTACTGATGTACCAATGGCACAGTATGGAACGTTCATCGCTTTCAACTGCGGAAAACCCGACGTCGAGAAACACGCGAAGTACGTCGTGAAGGAGAAGGATGTGAGGGAAGCGGTGAAGTGTATTGTTGGTTCATAACAGTCCAACTTCTCTTTTAACTGCAACAACAACTGGATCAAACAATTCTCTTGCGATATCTAACGCTTCAGTTACTTCAACTATCGTCGGAATATACCCGTCGTAGTTCACTCCGTGACGTAAACTTTTCAGATTTTCGAGAACGTGCACGGAACGTGAGGAAGACACTGGTAATGAGTACAATTCCTGTATCATCATCGAATGACTGTCTCTACCTGTTGCTTCCTTTCCTCTGAAGAGTAACAGTGCTTCACCAAGCTTCCGAAATACTTCGTACACTCCTCGGACAACCGTTGATGATGAAGAACGAGAGGGCTCAACGGTCAACAAGAAAGAAACTTCCAACTCTGCAGACTCGACAAGACTTCTCACTTTCAACACATCAGGAACTTTTACTTTCACAGGAGTCACAGTTTCACCTCGAGAAAACCCTCAAGAAGGATACCATTTGCGATATTGTTAAACAGGTTCACATCAACGTTTTTCCTCGAGAAGATGTGCACTTGAATGGGGACGTTCTTGCGATACCCTATATCTTTTGCGACAAGGGATATTTTTTTTCGTTGAGTGCCCCCTGCGATTTCTACAGCGATATCAATATCACTTTCTTCAGTATCATCTCCTTTTCTATAACTTCCGAACAGTATGACTGATTTTGCGTTGGGAACGTTCTTCCGCACCCACTCCACAATTCCTGACTCGTAGACGCACTTTAAATGAAACGGTATTTTTCTTGTTCGAGCGTACTGATGCGCAGGGTTCACGCTAATGAGCCATAACCTCCCTATGATGCGAACATTCAAGAATCCTTCCGAAGATAATTGTTCTACAACTTTATTGGCAACAGTCTTTGATATATTC
The DNA here is from genome assembly GCA_964359925.1 of uncultured Methanosarcinales archaeon. Taxonomy (GTDB): domain Archaea; phylum Nanobdellota; class Nanobdellia; order Woesearchaeales; family ARS49; genus JACQMS01. The sequence goes on along the minus strand of CAYHWM010000036.1, from coordinate 7,775 downwards.
AAATGCCGTGCGAGATCGTTCAAAGAAAACTCCTTCGACGGGTACGCGAAAAACCATGCGTGAATCTTATCATACGCGCGTTCCACAGTATCTACCGGTCTTCCTTTCAGCTTCTGCGAACTCATCTTCATCAAAAGTGGTAACATGCGTTACTATTTAAACTTTTTGGTTACCATATGGAGTTATAAAAAATTAAGCGGTTTCATGAGTATCCATGAGACTGATTATCGTGCTCTTTTATGGAGTCACACCAACGTTTTTGAACGCATCATAAAACTTGTTCGATCAAGCAGTGAAGATAACGAGTTTCAAGACTCGTCTGAAAACCGTTCATCACTCAATACGTTGATGATTTCTCTCGTTGTGAAAACGCGTACAACGTCCTGCTTCGTGAGATGTGCATCATCAGACCAGATAATAGCGGATTGAATACTGAGAGCTGTTGCGAGTATCGGAACATCCTCAGAATCGACGCGCTCCATTAACACCTTTGCTTTTTCCCATTGTTGCAAGGTATCATTCGTGGAAACAACTTGAACGATTCTGAAAAGGAGTTTTAAGAGGTCTCGCAATTCTTCTTCTCCAAGACCTGATTTTTGCAAAAGGAGAGACTCGTACTTTTTTATTTTCACAAGAGACTCCTCAGGAAAGAAAAACTCATTGTCACTCGTCATAAGAATGTTTCTCGTCGTCGAGTCTTTCATCACTGCTGAAAAGAGTATATTGACATCAAGAACGACATTCATCGCATATTCAACTCTTTGAACGTTTCAGACTTTATCTTTTTTGAGAGTTCTTCAATGTCAGACTTTGTGAGCTTACTTTTTTTAGCGATGGTGTTCATCGCATCGAGCAGATCCATCTTCTGAACTATTGCTTGACGTACAACCTCGCTCCATCGTATCTCTGTATGCGCTTTCATCCTTTCGTGAACCATCTCAGGCAATGCAAGCGTTACATTCGTCATAGTTCTCACCTTCGTGGAAAGATGTGATTACACTTATTTAAACCTTTCGGTGGAACGTGGCATGACTATTATTCACTCCGTTCACTCATCAGAAAAACCCCTCAACGCTTCATAAAACTTATTTGACCGTGCGATGCGCAGCGCCGTGCTGAGGCAATCGCGTGCAATGCTTTGAGGCAGAGTATGCAAGTGTTTTTTGGCTTCTCGAGTGTGGATAAGAGCGAGCCGTTTCATTTCTTGAACTCCATCGACCCGAATGAATGCTTTCGTTATTGCGAGACAGTCGTCTTCGGATGCGGTCAGGTTTCCTCGCACTCTCTCGATGGACGCGCATTCATCACTCGAACCGTTTTTGAGTACGAGGTACGCAGGATATGTGATGCATCCGTGTTTTAAATCGCTGAACTGGTCTTGGTGTACTCGTCCAACACTGTGCTTCCCAGTTTTCTGAGGGAGATAATCGCCGAGGTCATTCATCATTTGGACAACGATGCCATAGTGTCGACCGAACTCTCCCAACGAACGAATCCATTCCGGTGGCGCATCCGTGCACAGTGCTCCTATCTCGACAGCGTTCTGCATAAATTTCCCCGTGAGCCCTTCGCAGCGTCGCAAATACGTTTCGAGATAGTTCTCATCAACAGTTCTCAGCAAGTTGCCGTCGAGGTATTGCCCATAACCACTCGTGAACAAGTTTATTTCGCTCAAACGATCGTCGATGGACGAGAGGTCTTTTGGTGGGAGTCTTTGTCTGCACGACAGAAGGAGCGATTGTGCTAACTCGCGGAGGATCATCGCACTCATACACTCATTGTTTCGTTGCTGTTTTGGTTTCTCTCCACCTTTATCATCAAGAACGTAATTCAAAACGTACGTCGAAAGATTCAGCATCTCCAAAGCGGCCCCAACGTTTTTGTATGTTCTCCAATCAGAACCACCGCACGATTCGTACGCCCACCGAAACATCGCAGGTCTCGATTTTGGTTTACCGCTGTTCGCTCTCTTGAGGGGCAGATCGAGAATTAAGTCACGAAGACTTCCTTCGGGAATGCGTTCTCGAATAGTGTCGAGAATGATTGTATCGATAACGTCCGACGTTTCTCTCATCAAACGAAAATACTCTTTCACATCCATCGTCTCACTCTCTCCACAATCCTTGATGAGTCAAGTCGATGAGTGCATCACTTAGTCCTGTCGGAGATTTCAACAACGAACACTTTACTCCGAGGATAGGATCATTCTTCAAAATCTCATACATCCAAGGTTGTGACGTGAGTACCTTGTCAACTCCGCCCTTCAGCATCCAATCTCTCAGCCATCCCGTATCAGTCTCGACGTAAACGACGAGTGGTTTTGATGAGTGCGAATACCATCCTACTTCCCAAGCACAATCGCGACCATAGGGAGGAAGTAGTAATCCCATATCTGAACGTCCCATCGCTTCCAAGTCCATCTCGTACACTTTCAGTTCAAGTTCTCGGTGGTCAACATTGTAAGGATTATGCTCTTGAGGCTTGAATACTGTGAATCGTTCATCGAGCAATCCGCAGACAGTATTGTTCCACGCGTGAGCGTCGGAAGAAATGCGTGCGGATAAGTACACATTAACTCTTTCAGAGATGATGGTTCTTCGTACTCCTCCATCTTCCTGTCGAGCTTCAGATATTATTCGTATCGTCATTGTTTCACCACTGCAAGATAGATATTGTAAACTATAAGTAAGTTGTTACTAAATTTTGCGATAAAAAGGTAATATTTATATATGAAAGAACAGTAATAACGTAAAAATGACGCAAAAGAACACGATAAAGTTGGACAAGAAAGACTACGCTATCCTTTCCGCTCTCGACACGAACAGCAGGCAACCGCTGAATGCGATAGCGAAACTCGTTCGACTCGGCAAAGATGCAGTGGCGTACCGGATTGAGAACCTCAAAAAAGAAGGAGTTATAGAACAATTTCACACGCTCATCGACGTCGGAAAACTGGGACTCCACTCCTTCCGATTGTACCTCAAACTTCGCAACACGACTCCCGAACAAGAAGAAAGCATCATCGAGTTTCTAAAACGACAACAAGCAGTCACGTGGCTCGTCACCATCGACGGAGAATATGACATAGGAATGTGGATTGTCGTGCGCTCAGTCAAAGAAATGAACACGTTCTGGAAAGAACTCCTTGAACAGTACGGTCAGTTCATCGAAGAACGAAACCTCACCACGTTTACGAAAGTTTCTTACTTTCCGAAAACATACCTCTCTGGAAAAAAACAAAACACGGAAGAATATGTTTTCATCACGGAACCAGAAATTCCTACTATCGACGACAAAGACAGAGAAATTCTCAAGTTCATAGCGCCGAACGCCAGAATACCGCTTATCGAACTCGCGCATAAAACACATCTGACTCCAAAAACGGTTGCGGTCAGACTGCGAGAACTCGAAAAAAAAGGATCCATCGTCGGATACCGAACGAAATTCGACCTCGAAAAACTTGGGTACGAATACTTCAAACTCCACATCAACCTCAACAATCCGACGAGAGACAACAAGAAAAAAATACGAGCGCACATAAAACAGCACCCGAACATCATCTACGACAACGAAGTACTCGGAGGAGACGACGTCGAGATAGAAATTCAAACGAGAACGATTCAAGAACTGCGAAACATAATGAACGACATCCGAAAACGATTCTCGAACACTATCAAAACGATGAAGCATATGACGTTCACGAAAGAACACAAGTACGTGTTTTATCCTGTAATCGATCTGGCGCACTAAAGAAACCGAATAGTCTCTTCTTCACGCGCTCATTATTTCACTATTCCATACTTCTTTGTTATCGTCAGTGAATGGGTATTCTCGGCGGAGTATTTTTCCGAGAACGACGTGGCGCTTATCTGCTGGACGTTGTAACAACGCACTCAAGTAAGGGACTAAAAGTTCTAAACGGGTGTAACTTATCGCTTCGCCACAAGCGATGAAATCATCACGAACAATGCACAATAGTTCATATGTTTCGCGCTTTGCTTCAGGGGAGAGTCCCAGCATAGTGTCGATGGAGTTTCTTCCTTCTTCTGCGGACTTCCAGAATTTGCTCGTATCTCCTCGACGATACGAGTCTTTCATTTTTTCAGACTCTCCCTTCAATTTTTCCAACACGTTCCCGCCAGAACCAATCTGTAACGAGAACCTTGTCTGAAATACTTTCGCGTACTCTTCAACAGTGGTGCAGTCGGGCAATACTAATTTGAAGAATGAATCATAATCAACAGCGGCGTTCAACACGCAAGGGTCTACGGCCCCGACGAAGAACTGTTTCCCACGAACAGCGCTCATATCCTGCGACGCTAAAGACTCGAGTTGTCTTATAACACTTTCACGACGAGAAATGTCCATTCCGTCAATCACTGTTCGAGGATCGTTAGCAGAGTACAACCTCGCAACAAGGTCTTCATCACTAACGTCAAAACGAACCTGTACGTCCAGCACGGACAATCTTACAATGTTTGCTCTCAGAGTATCAACCATAGGTTCAACCACTTACGTTTTTGGAACGTAATAATCCGCCGCGATATACCTTTGTCCTCGAGTGTTCATATACACAGCTATTTTCTTTCTTCCCGACTGAAAATGTTGGTGTACGAGTCTGTACACTTCTCCTGTGAAGGGTAACAGTAGAGGTCTTGCTTCTGCAGGTATGCCACTGGTGAAATGCTTCGCTATCTCTTCCAACACTGCTTCCTCCGTGAGAACTCCTGATAGTTCCATACCTGCTAAGAAGTCTATATGCTGTAACATCAATTGAGATAATTGAAATCCTCGAGTTTTTGGTATCATACGTCGTAAACCCCCATACTCTTTATGATTTGTTTCACTCACTACGCCACCGCCCGGATGCAGAACTCTGAGGAGTTCTTATCCTGACGTTGTCTTCGCTCATTTCACTCGCTACGCCGTCGCCCGGATTTGAACCAGGAGTTCCCGAAGGAAACAGTTCTCACGAAGCTTCGCTTCGGGAGCATCTTGCCCCAAAAGGCGAGTCTGTTCGAGACTGTCGCAGTACCGGATTGTGCCACGACGGCAATACTATGGTGTCGGCAGTTAGTAACTCATAGGTATGTGTAACTGCCAACGGATATAGTGCGTTTTCGTATAAAGTACTTAGTGCCCGCACTATACTGTGCTGTTTCGTGGGGGGTTCTTAAAGTTTTTGAGAACTCACGACCAACAACTCACCCAGTAGTGTTATTATTGCATAGTGGTTTCAAACCGTAAGGTTTATAAACTTTCTTTCTTCCCCAGCAACCATGGGTAGTCAGGGGGATTTCAGGGCAACAGTCATTACAACGTTAGACGTTCTCTTTCGTAGTGCTACGACTCTACGCTCAGCTACAGGAGCAGAAATCGGAGAGTATGCTCACACCTATTTCGATGGCAAAAGAAATCAGTCACCCTCAGAAATAAACTACGAGTATGCAGGACTATTACAAGGAGCAGTTTCAGAACTGAAAGAAGCAATACGTTCAGCACCAAACCACTCGCTCGCGCACGATGTTGCGCGCGAAACACTAACAAGATTTCTTTCTACAACGGTAGCGAGCGAGCAAGGAAGAGATAGTAGAATCGCCGAAGCATTCAATCAATTCTCTGAAGGAATAATATCCGTACTACAAGAAGGACCTGCGAGCGTCGAGTCTTTCGATTGCGATAGCGCATGTAGAAGAATAGCTTCGCCTCCAGGGTACGTTGTTGAAAGAATTCAAAGAAGAAATTACGAATTATAAACTTCTTTTCTTACAGTACGTGAAAAGCTAAGAGGAGAGCTTTGCTCTTTCTGAATTGTTATTTTCATCCCTTCGTCGGTGATACTTCATCATTGTCTCCGGAGGTAGTGCCAACTTTTTGGTTCGTTTTGTGCTGTGCAATGAGTGTTGTAGTTTTGCTGTGATCATTGACGAGAGCGACGTAGGTTCTGATGCACTGTTCACCCCTCTCATTGCACAGTTACTTCCCAGAACCAAAATCGAGTTCACGACTCCATAATTGGCAAAGGAAAAAGAAAAGGAAGATAGTGTTACCGTCGAGACTTTCCACGTACTCGAACTCACAGGTTAGAAAATTCTCGTCGAATATAATATGCTGCTCTCAATACTTCGTCATCTTTCCGACTCTGAAAGGTTCCTGAACGATAGTCGTAGAACAAGGCAACTTGTAACTCGCCCTCTTAAGAGCAAGTCTTGCAGTATCAAGGTGTTGTTTTTTTACTTGAATCGTGAACATGATTTGCCCTACCTTGATTTGAGCAGCTCTACCAACAGGCTTTCCGAAACTTCGAGCCATACCAGTACTCATACGGTCGGCTCCTGCACCAGCAGCGAGAGGGTTCTCTCGAAGAACGTGATGAGGAAACATTCTCGTGACGAGAAAGTACCCTGATTTTCCAGCAACTTTTTCTATCGCCTTATTACTCGTCTGACGAGCAGACTCTATAGAATTATCCCTTATCTGAATATCTGATTTTGATAACAAGTGAAGCGAGAAATCATAATCATCTCTTACTTGACCCATCGTGAACTGAGCTATCTTAACAACTGGACGACCTCTCACGAAGTTTTCCTTCTGATACTTCGAATACCTCGTGTAGGGACGCTCCAACCTTCTCCAACAAATAGCCTTACGAAGCTTAACCATACTCTGCAGAGCAAAGGAGGTGTTTATAAAGATTACGGGTGTTGAGTTGAAACTGAGTTGGAAAGTTTGATTGTGAAAGAGTGAGGTGTGCGTCTTATGAAGTGTCTTTCTCTGAAGCAACCGTGAGCAGAGCTCGTCGTGAGTGGTAAGAAGACTCTCGAGGTTCGGAAGTGGAGGACTTCGTTTCGTGGAGAGTTTCTCGTTCACGCGTCTCTTCAGTCGAACAAGAAAGCTATGAGAATGCTCGGTTTTTCTACTCTTCCGACGGGGTGCATTGTTGGAAGGGCAATGCTGACAGGAGTGAAAGATTACCACTCGCTCGAAGAGTTCAACAAGGACGAAGAAAAACACTACGCGAAAGGGTACAAGTGGAACAATAACTGAAAACTGTATGGGTTCATCGTCGAGAATACTGAACGAGTGCCGGAGAGACTTCTCAAGGGAAAACTGAACTTTTTCGAGGTTGATAGTTCTTGATACCTGCAGAGATTACAAGTAGTGTCGTACTGACTCTTCAAATTCTTCTCTTGTAAGCCCCGCTTGATCAATGATACTTTTTAGTGTTCCTACCGCGAGCTCGTCGTGAAGTGGCACGGGAATGGTGGTTTTTCCTCCCACATTTTCCTTTGTGAGTATTGCGTGACTTCCTCGAGTTCTGACGTGTTCGTATCCTATCTTTTGGAGTAGTTTGACAAGCTCTCTACCGGACAATACTGGCAGTCTTCCCATTCGTTGAAACCTCGATGAATGAAAATGTTGGTGGGCTTTCTGCATCCGTTAGTTCTGATAGTTTTTCGGGCGTTTCTTCGAGGTAGAGTTCTACTGCTTCTCTGATGTTGTTCATTGCATCTTCAAGGTTGTGTCCTTGACTCGTCACTCCAAGTGTTGAACAGTGAGCAACGAATACGGGTTTTCCCGTACTTAAAGATTCCTTTGTTATGACAACGTCAAAGAAGTATGAGGTCATACACCTCCTACAAGAGTTGTTCTTTATAAACTTTCCCGAAGAAAGGCGCGTTGCGAATTTTCTGCAACGTCCAAAGAAAGAAATTCACGTACGTGGAAAGCTCCTTCAAAATCCTCGACGAGCATCAATGAGCACTACGTCCCCG
>CAYHWM010000035.1:0-9548 GCA_964359925.1 uncultured Methanosarcinales archaeon | reverse complement strand
CTATGAATACTGCGAGGTTCGCAGGAAGGTAGCAGAGGACTTTTCAATATCGCCTGTTGTTAGAAGAAGAACGTCAATCAGTAACTTTTTTCTCCGCAATACTCCAGAGGTGTTCGAACGTGTTCTTGAACGTTTCTGCTATTGTTTTGTTTCGTATCAGCACCGCAGTCACTGGTGTTCCCCACGTAACGATGACGACGTTGTTTCCATACACGATCGTATTGGTGGGATTGAATTGTGTTGCGTTTAAGAAACGGTATGTTGTTGTAGGTGCTACTTCTTTGTCGAACAAGAATATTCCTTTGCGTTTCAGAGTAATAATCCTTTCTTTGATATGCTTATGCTTCAAATCCCTGAAGTATTGTTTCATAAAGATCGGTAGCGTATCTTGATATTTTTTGTCATCGATGCCTGTGATAAGAACTTCTTTTCTTGTTTTGATGATGTCTTTCAGAAAGTATTTGAGTCCCTCACTTCCTTTGAATACTTCAACAAACGTGTCTTCTCTGGGTAGGTTCGTCATCGCTTCCAATTCTGGAAGAAGAGAAGCAACAGATTCTTCCTGCAATTCCAATACTTTCTTTTTGTCCTCGAGGTACTGTTGTAGTTTACTCGGGTGTGTTGCTTGAAAGAATTTCTTCGCACCCTTGTACACGTGTGTGACCATTCCTTTCGTCATCAACTGTTCTACCTTATCATACACGTGAACACGATAGATCCCCGTTCTTTTGCTAATATCATACGACGTACTCGATCCTGATTTCAGTAAATCGACGTATATCTTAACCTCATTTTCTGTCAGTCCTATGCTCCGTAACACGTCAGTATTCATAGAGTGTGTGAGGTACGGTGCGTATTTAAACTTTTCGTACCTTTCTGGTACGACATAATAATATATTCCCATCAATACTTACCACACAGTAACAAAACGCCTCTCGGAGAAGAGGTAGAGAGGGGACAACTATGAAATTCACACAAGCACTGGATGAGGAAAATGTTCGATTTGAGAATGCAAAAGCACAGCATGAACAAGCTTGTTTACAAGCTAAGATAACTATGCTTGAGAGGATAGTGGAGTTTGCACAAGGACATTTTATTGGTGAGGTTCTTGTTGATGAACCTCAACGCACAATAGCCGGAGATTGGAAAACATACATAAGTTTTTGCACCGACACAACTTCTTTTTTAGGAAGGTATTTCGCAACAAATGGGAAACCAACAAACCGCTATCTTCTTATGGAAAGAAAAAAAACTTGTCCTTCTCATTTTTACTGGTCAACCTGCGGTGAAGGAACAGAAACAAAGAGTTCTACAGCTCTTTGTTTTGAAGAAGAAAACCCTACGTTTTTAGAGGCATTAACGGAAAGAGTGAGGACTGGATATGTTACGCCCGCAATACGTGAAGCACCAAACCCTATTTTTAGTTTTCGTAGACGCGAGGACATTACCACAAAGTGGAACAGAGCAGAACAGAACTATGATTTTACTCGAGAAGACTCTGGGAACCTCGCAGGAATTACTAGTATAGAATTAGGTATGAATGTTGAAGACTACACAGCACTCGTCGACTCATTACATAGAAGGCAGGCAGAAATTAAAAAATAGAACGAGGTAAAAGAAACATGACAGAAAAACAGTTCGTGATACAAAATCTTTCACAGTTGCTTCAAGCGAAGGCTCCAAAAGGGGTTCTTATTTTGGAAGGAGATGCGATAAAGTATTGGAACGGAGATATACCTCTAGAGGGAACCACAATGGAGACTTGGAGGAAAGTATTAGAGTATGTAAGAGGAACTTGCGACAAGTTAGAAATCCCTCATTTTTCATTAAGAAAAGATTTTCAGCGAATAAAGGGAATAGAAAATCCAGAATTGAAATCCGCAACTGAAGATTGGATAAGGGAAAAAGCAGACCTTGGCCTGTATGTTGCGGGATGTCTTTGTTGTGTCGAGAACCGAGTATCATATTTTACGGATTCAAAACAATTAGAACGATTATTTGGAGTAGATCGTATTTTTGTCGCATCGAATCAGAGCATACCAAACTATCCACGAGGGCGTAATCCCTATGATCCAGAAACACACTCCTACATAGGGCGTAATACTATCCCAACAGGTGGTTATTTTTTGGTATAACAGTATTTTGATATAGCGCGAGGTTAAAAACATGAAATACACACAAGCACTAAAAGATGAAAACGTCCGATTTGAGGAAGAGCTGAAGAGAGCAAAAGAACAACACACACTCGCTCAAGCAGTGGCCAAGAAAGATATGGCTCGAAAAGTGTTTACCTTCGCTGAAGGACACTACATTGGCGAGTGGGTGTATACACATAAGCATAATGGGAGAACACGACCTGATCTTGATAACACATATTGGAGTCAAGTAAGCAGTATTGGGAGATATGTCAACATGTCTGGAGAGCCAACATCGTTGTATCTCATAAAAAAGGATGAGTGTGAGCGCGGACCACCGGACTACCTCAAAAAAAGAGCATATGTGGGAGTGTGTGTGCTGGCAGAGTCTTCAGCGTGTGTCGACAACATAAAGAAGTTTCTGGAGTGGGGAAATCATCCTTTTGCTCTTCGCTATAGTGCGGACTTGAAGGAAGATACTCCAGTACAGTCTATACTCTTCAGTTTTCGGAGGACAACGACACAGGACTCGACACGAGGAGGACGCCTTTGCCGTGAGAAACACGAATCGGGAGAACTTTGCGACATCGATATTGATGAGTTAGAGATTGGTGCTTCACCTTTCGAAACACTCATCGCGAATATAGTGAGAGAACAACGTGGCATAAAAAGTGAAGAAGAAGTACTCGAAGAAGCGAGGAGAAAACTAAGGGATGAGTGAGGAGGTAAACAATATGAGCTTTACAGAACGTAAAAAAAAAGAAAAGAGAAACAAGAGGTTCAGATCAGAAAATGGGATCGCAGGGATTTGAACCCCGATCAAACGCTCTGGAGGCGTCCATACTAGCCAGGTTGTACTACGATCCCGTATAGGAAGAGTTCTTGTTCGAGTCTTTTTAAGCTTTCGGCTGTGGAACGGGTACGTGCCTGTGATAAAAAAGCGTTCTGTCTCTCCGAAAGCGTTCCGGGTTTTGCTACTCAACGCATTTAAACAGTATTGGTACTTGTTCTCGTATGACGAAGCCATTATTGTACATTGATACGAATGTGTATATTGACCATTTTGATGGGAGAAATGATTATTTGAGACCTCTCGGAGAGTTCGCTTTTCAGCTTTTACAAAAAGCAGGGCAATGCGAGTTTGATATTGCGATATCCTCTTTCGTTATTGAAGAATTAAAACATCACGTTTCTGAACAAAGAATCTTTGAACTCGTAGGCGGACTTCAAAAATTGAGAAAAATTTTCTCAATGAATCATACTCCTGATGATGAACGTGTTGCGAGTAGATTGTCTCACATAAGAAAAACGAGTTTTCCAGACACACTTCACGTCATACTCGCGAAGAAAATGAACGCGACGTATGTTGTTACAAGAAACATAAAAGACTTTGAAAAGTTATCGGACATCGTACCTATACGCTTACCAGAATCATTGTAAGAGACCGTATTTTTTAAGGATTGCTCTGCCTTTTTCTGGAGTGTGTTCTCGTGCAATTTTTTCACGTTCCTGTTTCGTTAATCGTTTCATATTCGGAATACTTCCGCGAGTGCGTTCTAACCACCGTAAAAATTCCGTTTTCGCTTCTTCGTGAACCTTTTCTCGAAACCCAACAAGAACTAATTCCTGAACGTTACGATACCCTTTCTCTTCAGCAATCTTCCTTCCTTGATCGTATAATTGTTCAGGAATCCGCACATTCACGAGCTTTGAAGTCATACTACTCTCTAAGTATACCTGATATAAAAGAGTATCGTTTTGATATCATAGCAAGGAGGAGTTCCTTCGTTGTTCCGTTGTCGTTCCATAGTGCATTCTTATGTTCGTCGCATAAAAGTATGTTACTTTTGCGTTGATGACTACACAATCACTTCTTCTTCCACCGCACCCATACACATTTGAAGAGTGGAAGTGATCTCGTTGAGAGAACAAATCCTGTTGTTGGTACGAGTGAGTTAATGAGTGGTCGCGGGAGGTTTGCGACGATAAAGAAAAGAACAATAACAATGTACGTCAAGAAAGCAATGATGATCGTTCTCGCCGTGCTTGTTTCCCAAGACTTGTCAATCTCGACTCGATCATTTCTTTGCTCGATGGCAGTGACTCGTTCTTCGATGGTTTTCATACTCTCCCATCTCCAAACTCTCGTATCGTTTCCTCTACTTCGTCATGTACTCCTTTGATGCAGTCGTACGTTTTCACTTCTTCTTCGTTGACCCATGCGTGGTTCGTGAATGCGTTCTCTTCGATGACGACGTCTCCTGACTGGTATTTTGCACAGAACTTGACGAGAACTACAGGAATACCATCTGGTCGAACAAAAGCAACACTATTAATGTATGAAAGTTTAGTATCAATTTCTATGCCTGCTTCCTCTTTGACTTCTCTTCGTAATAATTTTTCAACAGCATTCTCAAAATCGTAAACATCTCCATTCATCCTCGTAGGGTGTGCGAGGTCGAGGTTGTTCCATTCCAACTTTCCTCCCGGTACTGCCCACTTGTTCGGGTGTACTTTTTCTCTCGAGTGTCGTTGAAGGATGAGGCATCGTTTGTCAGATTCTCGGTATACGACGACGTTTGCTACGAAGTAGAACAGTTTGTCTTTTTTCGCGTTGTCGAGAGTTATTTCTTTCGCGGGCATACTCATGAAGAAACGATGCAGAGTATTTATTTATTGTGTTTAGAAAACCGGAAATCTTCCGGGAATTTGACAGTAAAGCATATAAAGGCAGAAAACTGTTGAGAACGGTATGGTTGACAAGTTCAGATTTTGGAACATTGTTTTTTACGCTTCGTGGATCGTTGTTGCCGTCTGGCTCGTCCTGAAAAGCTTCGGGGTAATCAATACTCCCTTCTGGCTTGAATATGGAGTTCCGATCAGTGGGTTGATGTTCGGAGCGTTATCATTGTACGGGAACATTTCCGCATCTCTTCGTGACCTTGCTGTTGGTCTTGCATCGTTGGGAGTGAAGTTCGAGCACCTTGAAATAAAGGTTGACAGGATAGAAAGCGATGTTGAAATTTTGAAGAAGAGAGGGGTTTGAGGTGTTGTATGCCATCTTCCGACATCATTCTCGACCGCGAATCGTTCAAAGCACTCGCGTCCGACACGCGTATCACCCTTTTGAAAGTGTTGGCAGAACGGAAGCACACGCTCGCAGAACTATCCACACGTCTTGGCATGTCTCACCCTTCCGTGAAAGAACATCTTGACTCGTTGGTTCGCGCAGGGCTCGTTGAGCGTTTTGATGAGGGTAGGAAGTGGAAGTATTATGGTTTGACGAAGAAAGGGAAAGGAATACTCTTTCCTGAACAAAGAACGATTCTTGTTTTGTTGGGAATATCTTTATTGTCCGCTGGAGCGTTCATCGCGAGATGGGTATCGAGTGCTTCTTTTGGTTCTGCTTCTCTCGCTCGAGAATCATTGTTGAGTGCTGTTGCTCCTGTTCAGGATAGTGTTGTTTTGAAGGAGATTATGGATGCTGGTGCTTCTTCAACTGGTGTTGTTTTGAATAGTAGTGTTGCTATTGAGAATTCTTCAGCGATGACTCTTGATTGGGTTCTTGTCATTCTCGGAGTTGTATTCGCCGTTGGAGTTTTGGGGGCGTTGTACGTGTGGGTGAAGAGAAAGAGATGGTAGGGAAACATCCCCCCACATCCCACAATCTACCCTCTACCATCCGCGCTCCACCTTCTCCATCCGTAGCTTTCTCCCTTCCTATTTCAATAGGTATTAATAAGGGGTTTACTGTGGTGTTCTTGGAGCGTCGATAATCGCTCTCGGAGTTGCACTATGAAACTGAATAAGTTCACTGTTGGTTTGTCATTGTTTGTCTTACTGCTCGTCGTTGTTCCTTTTGTTTCGTTGTCAGGGGTTTCTGCCGAGGAACTTTCTGTTGACGTGTCAAAGTGTATTGGTGGTCCTGCAGGTTCTAAGTGTGGTTCTGACACTTCTATTTCGGAAATGATCGCTCCTTATCCTATTCCTAACGGTGGAACGTCTATTATGTTTAATGACGTTCGAACGTTTTACACCGTGTCGTTGGATGGTGAGGGCGAGGCGTTCGTTTCTATGAAGATTAAGCTTGCTATTCTTGACGAACTGAAAACTGTTTCTTTCGAAATTCCTGGTAGGTCTGTGAGAGTTCTTGGCGCCGTTCAAGAGTATACGGAGGCGAGAAACACTTGCAGTTATACGCTGTCTGATGGTTCTTGTTCTTATTATTACAAGCAGTATGATACTCCTAAGTATTATTCTGCTGTTGTTGTTGCTGAGCAGTTGAGTGAGAGTTCTAAAGTGTCGATAACGTTGCCGAAGCCTTTCCCTCTACCTTCGAATGTTTCGGAGTCTTCTGTTATCGTCTTGTATAAGGTTGAGGATGTTGCTGTGAAGTCTGGCGGAGTGTTTTCTTTCGATTTCAAAACTCCTAAATTTTCTCGTGATGTTTCGTACGCGAGAGTTTCTACGACTGTCGTTTCTCCTTACATCTTGAAGGGTTCTCCAAGCGCGAGTGTTGACTATCGTGGTAACGCTGGCATGGCATTGATGGAAACTTCCGCGATGAAGTTTGACGCTACTCAGAATGAAGATATTCGATCGTTCTCGAGTAATATTGAGTACTCGTATAGTAATGTGAAAGAAGCGAACGGCATTGATCCTTTGGAGTCATTCACTGTTCAAGGAAAATATGCTGATAGTTCTTGGAAGTTTTACACGGGGTGGATAGCGTTCGGAGTTTTGGCACTCATAGGAATCATCGTCGGATTGGTTGCTCTCGCGAGGAAAGTAGTTCGAGCTTCAAAAAAAGTTGGAGTAGGTAGTGTGAGTACGAGCGTTCTCGTCTTGCTCGGGAGTATTTCTTCGTCGGTCATTATCACAGTAACGATGATTGTCTTGTTCCTCGTCATGACGTATGGCTATTCGTGGTTCGGGTATCAAGCGTACGCAATCGTGACATTGTTCGCGATGCTTCTTTCGTTCTTGATAACGATTGCGGCACTCGTCATCCCTCCCTTGCTGATAGGGTTGAAGAAGGGTCCCGTTCCCGCGGTCGTGACAGTCCTCGCAACGCTCGGGTTCTTGATCGTGTTCTTCATCATCGGGGCGATCATTCTCGTCATGCTCGGGACGATTGGACGACCGGCGTATTTGTATTAAACTCGTCAAGAACTACCAAGTGGGTTTTTGTCATCATAAGTAATTTATACTCGTGAACGTTTTCCTGATAGGTATGATGTTGTATCAAGCGATGGACGGACAAAGGTTCGATATTGGCTCTCTTCCAGAAGAGCAGGGCAGATTGTTTGACTGGAGTTTAACTGAATTTGTTGAGTGCGTTTCGTGGATGGAGTTTCAAGAAAGAACTGGTCACGGAATTATCGAAGGAGCGAAAAAGTATGCGAGAGGCGGTTGGAAGAATCATCCTTTGTTCCAGATACAACTCGATATGGTTGGACGAGTCGGAGTGTTGAGAAAAGGAGTACTTCAAAAAGAATTGTGTGATATGCTCATCACTCCAGAAAGTATGAGAGGGCAATTTTGGAAAAATGGAGATATTGACTTGTCACTCACAGTTCCTCAATGGAGACTTCTTGACGTTCCTTACAGAGTGAATATACGAGGAGAAAAAGCTGAAGAAGAGCCTCGTTTTTACCAGTCACTTGAGTGCGTTCTCGAAGTTCCTGACGTTCCTGATGGTCTTCCTTCAAAGAAAGCAACGCTAAGAATTGATCCTTTCCTCGTCGCTCCCGATGGTATGCGTGTCATGCCACTTCGCGATACGTATATGGTCAGCGTGACGGTGCCCATCGCGGAAAGAATACTTCGAGAAGGAGAGTACGGTTCGAGATATGGTAGTGGAATGGGTTCGAAAGTGACGGTAAGGATGAGCGAGTAATATGATCAACGGTTCATATCTACAAGTTTTCACCATCTTCATTTTTACTACCTGTGTTCACAATAGTGACAATCCGTGCGGGTGACCACGAAAAAGAAGAAGTGATTCTTTGTGACCACCCGAAGAATAAAAGTAGAGGACGTTTTTGAATGTGTTCAATCTAAAGCGTACAAAGGGTTTCCAGTGCATACTCTCGCGAGTTCTTTGGCTCTTTCGTCGAAAAGGTTTGCGACAATTCGAAGAGTTCTCGCATTTCTTGCAGTGGTAATGAGTCTTTCAACATACTCGTCGAGAAGTTCTAGAGGTTCTTTTCTAAGAACGTTAGACGCTTCTGATCGTATGAGGAGGTTATCTTTGAGGATTTCTGACAATTGGTATTCTGTCGTGAGGAGCGCCTCAGTATTTCTCGATGCGGGGCGTCGTATAGCCCATAGAGAATCAGTCATAATCGCGAGTGAAAGTGTGTCGCTTACTCCTGGGCAGTATGGGAATTGTCCTTCCGCGAGGGTTACTTGTTCGTTTGGTAGTATTCCTGTTTCTTCCTTGATAGCGATGATTGTCCTGTGAAAGAGTTCTGTTCCTATCGTTCTGTATTGAGAGTATGCAAGAATTCCGAGAGTGATCGTTTCAGTGCTAAGAGTTCGTGCGTTTTCGAGATCGTGATCATCCATACGTTCACCAGTGCCTGAACGCTATCGCGAGGAGTGTTAAGAGTATTCCGAGTGTGATTCCTACGATGATGTGTTTTTGGTACGTGATGATCCAGTTTGTCGTGGTGGCGAGTAGTTTGTTGTATGGTTCTGTAACGACGAGTAAGACGTCGTTGCTCGTTGCTGTGAGCTCCGTACTATCTTTCACGGTGAATGCTATTGTTTCGTTCCCTGTCCAGTCTTGTTTTGGTGTGAAGACTGCGATGCCGTTCGCTATATCCGTAGTGATATTCGCTGTCCACGTCGCTGTGAACGTGAGTGGGTCTCCGTCAGGGTCGATGAAATAGGTATTCAGGTCGAGGGAGTGTTGTTTGTTTCGTTCCCAGACTTGTGGTGGTATTCCTTGTTGCCCTGTCACTGCTGTTGGAACGTTTGCCGTTTCGAACTTGTACGTGACGAGCAAGAGGAGGATGAGGAGTATGACTCCGATGATGAGGAACATTCTTTTCCATGGTAGGTTGGCGATGACTGTGGCGAGGAATCGCGCAACTTTGACAATGAATCGCAGTGTTGATTTTCCTGCACGGAGGAGTATGTTGAGTACTTTCTTTGAACTTTTGTAGAGTATTTTTATCGTTTTTACCGAGTATTTTTTGGTCCATCGGAGCACTATTCTGAAAACGTTCTTAGTAAATCGTGCAACGATTCGCACTCTTTTCCATACTGAAGCAGTGAGTGATGTTGCACTGTTGATGCAGAGTTCTGTTGCGTGGAGTGCGATGTCGCTGATTCCTATGAGGAAGTGTGAGAGGTGTTCCGTGATGTTTTTCTTCGTGGAGAGTTTAGTGCTGGTTGGTGTTGTAG
>CAYHWM010000034.1:0-9620 GCA_964359925.1 uncultured Methanosarcinales archaeon | reverse complement strand
AGCCACTTCGTAAAATCGTACACTTCACGAACTTTTTGAACGTACGCTTTGTGAACTGTTTCATCAAGTGGAGCGTTCTTCAACAAGTTATGAGGTAGCAAAACGTTCTCAATAGTTGACAACACTTCAAACCTCTGCACACTCTTTGAAGTAACTTCCTAAGAGAAGGCATCATCAAGAGAATCGAACGATTCTTTCACTGAAATTCCCGCAGACTCAACATCGAACAACGCACCCTTACAATTCGCCCATGTGACAGCCTGACGAGCGAGAGCGCCTTCAGGTGATTCTTCGTCGCGTTTTTCTTGATGAGCAACTTTGTATGCATCTTGTGCGTACTTCATAGCAACTCTCGCTTTTGAAACAACAGTCGCGTCGATAACACGCTCGTCACTTATCTGCGCGCGCAACGATTCATACTTCTTGACGTCGATTTCAACTCCACCGTTCTTCAACGTTTTCGCAACTTCTACTAAACGATCAAGTTGAGGAACGAGAGCGAGAATGTCTTCAGGTTTTACACTCTGAACCTTGTTTCGTTGATGCATCGTTCTTCGATCAAGTCGAGAACCAAGAATGTCCTCAACACTTGCCGAATCATACATTCCCTGGCGGGAAAGCGTCCCTTTCTGAATATGAGTAAGATTTTTTGAAACTGTTTCTTTCACACCTCTGAGGTACGCATCCTCGACGATCTGAGACCCTCCGAGGCACTCAGAAGCACACGCTATTGCCGAATTTGCAACTCGAGTAGCAACGGGAGATACGTTGACTCCATCAATAATGTACGAGCGAACCCCTTTCATACTCTCCTGACCACTCCTCGAGTCGAGAATCACGGTTGCGAGAGTGTACGGCTCGAGCTCGCTTAATTTTTTCGGAATATCTTTTGGAGCAGACGTTGACTCTGAAAGTGCCATCGCTCCGCGCACTACTGTTGTGGAAAAAGAATTTCTTATCGTTTCAGAAGGAACTCCTTCCGTCGCGAACACTTCAGAAATATACTGTGCAGAACTGTAAACTAACCCGCGAACAAGAGTTTCAGAAACAAACTGGTCGTACGTTTTCTCATTATTATTGTTCGGAGGCAATCCTCGCTTGAGAATCTGAACTGCTTTCACTCCTCTCTTCCCTAAACGTTTCTCGGCGTTCGCGAGAACGTCATCAAGTGCACTCAAAACTTCTGAAGTGTGCTGAGAAGTCTCGAGATTTCTGGAACTCGTGTCAGCTTGCCCACACAATCGTGCAGCTTGCAAATAGTCCTTCGCGCAATACTTCTGAACGAAACGCTCATTCTCACGACGCTCCCGCTCGGCAGGAGGGACTTTTCCGATATCGTACAAGATGTTTCTGAGGGCTAACATGTGACACCTTTCGTTGTTTACTTGTAGAGCGCTACTGGGTCTACTGAACTCTCCAACCCTGGGAAGGGTGGTCTTGATACCTCTTCTCCGAGGATAGTATCTAATGCTTTTGTAACAGGACACTGTTTTACTGGCTCAGTAACTGATTCTGTTGATCCAGTCCAAAAATCTGGATTGTTCTCAGGAAAAAGTACGTTTCCTGGATGGTATACTCCGTTCTTTCCTCTCATAAGATGATTCTGAATGTCAGCTCTTGCACCTTCGAGTGCTCCACCAACGGCGCCCATAGTTACTCCTACTACAGGTACTGCTATTGCTTGTAGTGCGAGAGAAATTGGATTACAACTAACGAATATGCTCTGAACGTAGTCGATAGTTTTTGGTTTTAAGTCATCCACAGGCAGAGTCTCGTTTCCTTCTGTCAAGGAAAGATACTTTTTGTGTGCTGCGATTCTATCATCCATTGAAATAGTATTTTCTTCTGTTTGCTTAAAACCCGCCAATGTCCCATCAGGATTATAGAACGTGTCGTTTATTCTTTGAATTCTTTTCTTTCTCAACCCACCATATGCCACATCACTTATTGCGCGTTCTGTTGCTGCCTCTTGTGGCGATTGTGAAAGGCAGTCATACATTTGAGTAGCTCCTTGAACCGCTCCTCTTACTGTTTGTGTTACTGTTGAACACGCTGGTAACATTGCGAGAAGTGTTCCCAATCCGGCGCCGAGAATAGTTCGTTGATTTCCTTTTTGCGAGTTTTCTTTTATTCGGTACATTGTCATGTTTTTTCCCCTCTCATCACCTTCAGTTGTTCTCTTATGGATAGTGCAGTATATAAACCTTTCCTTTTGTCACCACTATTAAATGGTTAA
Source organism: uncultured Methanosarcinales archaeon (assembly GCA_964359925.1). GTDB lineage: Archaea > Nanobdellota > Nanobdellia > Woesearchaeales > ARS49 > JACQMS01. Next base: position 7,384 of record CAYHWM010000034.1, on the reverse strand, counting down.
ATAAAAATGGTTCACTCGCTCCCAAACGCTTTTAAAAGAACGCACTCACCAATAGCTGAAGAGTAGAGCAAAACTCGAAATAACTAATGCCTCGATCGCATACACGTCGCTTTGAGCAACGGTCGCGATAGAGACGTCGAGTAGAAATTTTGCCTCGATCGCATAATCTGGTATTGCGCGGGATTGCTAATCCCGTTTCCGCAAGGATATCTGGGTTCAAATCCCAGTCGAGGCGTCGAGCGTCAGCGAGATGACTCGCTGGGATAAGCACGTTAGGGCTGCATCCCAGTCGAGGCGTCTATAAATAGTCTCATAAGGAAACATTGTTAAATCAAGCACCAGAACAGAAGATCATCGCTCCTGTAGTCTAGTCCGGTCAAGGATGCTGCCCTTTCGAGGCGGTGACCCGGGTTCAAATCCCGGCGGGAGCAGTATAGTATTGAACAGTGTGCAGAGCGATAGTTTTTTGATGTGCGCTGTGAGCGACGGGACAAGCACGTTAGTGCTACGTCTCGGCGGGAGCATTGTGGGTTGTAGGTAGGGGGGAAGTAGGTGGCTGGTTGTAGGGAGTAGAAAGTGGCGAGTATAAGGAGCATTTTGAGTCAAGAGTAGTAATTTCTGAGTGCGAAAAATTGTCCCTCCTCGAGCTCTTGCGAAAGCTTTAAATAGTGGTACTTATTTTTATTAATAAACTTAACGGTTATTTTAGCGCTCAGGGGTGAGCGTTATCGGGGTGTATTTTTATGACTCAAGTGAAAAAGTGTCCAGAATGCGCGAGCGAAAACCTTTTCATCAATAGAGACAAAGGAGAAATGATATGCAAAGATTGCGGACTCGTCCTCGAAGATAGACTTGTCGATCACGGTCAAGAATGGAGAGATTTTGATTCAGAAAGTGGCGGAGCTTCCGACAGGAGAAGAACAGGTTCAGCACTCACGTACACTCAATACGATCAAGGACTCGGAACAGAAGTAGGACAAAAATCAGACTTGCTCAGTCTCGGATCGAAAGAAAGAAACAAGTTCTACCGATTACGAAAATGGCAATATCGAATTTCTACTGCTATTGAAAGAAACTTGAAGCTTGCACTCGCAGAACTCAAAAGAGTCTCCAGCTTCTTAAAACTACCACGAGCAGTAGAAGAAGAAGCGGCGCGAGTGTACACGCTCGCAGTACAACGAGGACTCGTTCGAGGAAGAAGTATGGAATCGGTTGTTGCAGGAGCACTCTACGCAGCTTGCAGACGTCACGAAGTACCAAGAACACTCGACGAATTATCAGAAGCTTCCAGTATTGAAAAGAAAGAAATAGGGAGAACGTACCGATTCGTCACCCGAGAACTCGGAATCAGCATCCTACCAAGCAATCCAGCAGACTACATCGCACGATTCGCATCAAGCTTGAAACTCGAACCCGACACGCAAACAAAAGCAGTTGAGATTCTCGAACAAGCACAAAAAGTAGAGTTGACATCAGGACGAGGACCAACAGGAATAGCGGCTGCTGCGTTGTACGTTTCAGCATTGTTGCACGGAGAGAAAAGAACTCAACGAGAAGTTGCTGACGTAGCAGGAGTGACAGAAGTCACGATACGAAACCGTTACAAAGAACTCCTTGACAGGTTACACCTCGAAAAAGAACTCAAAAAGTTAAAGAAGAAGAAAAAGTGAGAAAAAGAAGAGAGTGATGGAAAACGTACTATGAGTTTGGAACAAGCCATTGACATTTTTACGCGACAAGGATTCAAGAATCCTCAATGGGCTGTTGACGTTATCCAAAAAGCGACTACTCTCGAAGTACTTGCTCAAATTATGAGAGATGAAAACACTTCATTAAGTGCAGACCAGTTTGTTTCTTGTAGAATAGGTCAACTCTTCAAAGGGGACCCTGAGTTTGCGAGAAGAACATCTGAACACGCAAAAGAGCAATTCAAACAGTATGGATTGTCTGATGAAATTGTCGATTTCTATATTCTGAACGGAGGGGGGGTTGATCAAGCAATTTCTCTTCAATTCAAGATATCTCTCGGAGACTTTGCACCAGTGAAAGATATGAAAAAACTTCACGAGTTTTGCGATGTTGCAAATCAGTACTTGTTTGACGCGTTACGAGACTATGTTGTAGGTTCTTCTGTATGACTCGACGATTGCAAACCTTTCCGCAACCTTTAAAACACTCTCTACTCTCGTTGGCAGCATGATTCTGAATATGTTTCCTCATTGATTATGCACGTAAGATTTATTAACGCTCTCCGTTTTTGCAAAGAGTATGACTGACAATGATGATGACAAGTATTTTGATATCATTCTGAATCTCCTCGTGTTAATTCGTAAATCTATTGACGATCTCGGAACCGCGTACAGGTGTGCCGGACAAATTCTTCGTTCTGCTGAACATATTTCTGATGCGGACAGTAAAGAACAAATTAAAACTGAAGCACGCAAGATACTGTCCAGCACTTCTCCTCAAGATATCAAGAACTCTTGTGACTCGATACAACTAATCATTGAAACATTCAGGAATTCAAAAAAAGAACTTGTTGTTACAAAAGATATTCGTACAGTAAGATTTATGGATCCTAAAACTATTACAAAAACCAAACGATATATGGACGATTGTCTTACTTATGAGTCTCAAGGAGACATTCCTGCGACAGAGATTAAAATACAAACATATTCTCAAAGTGAGCATCTCCACGGTCTCGTAACTTCTCGTACTTGGAAAGGGTATAGACATGCTCGCTTAACATATAATTTGAGAATTATGTATCACTGGTATGAAGATGAACGACACCTCGTTTATGAACGAATCATAACAAAAAATGAATTTGATAAATGATGAAAACTACTTCTTTGGTATGTGCGCACTCATTAATTCTTCAACTCCTGAAAAATCACTCACTGTAAAATAGTCCCCTATGGAGTGTTCTGTTCCATTATCAATTGGAGTAGTTGTTTCTGGTATGCGAGGTTCAAGACAGTTAAGAATCCTCATAGAAAGATCACTGTTTATACTCCCTAGTATGCCAAGGCACTGTTCAAATGAGTGTCTATTAACGTGATACGCAACTGATTTTGATGCATCTTCATACTTAGTAGCAATAATTTGTACTGCATCATTTCTGTATGCAAGATTCTCGATTCCTTCTTCGAAAGAATGTATGCTTCCTTCAACTTTCTGTGCTATCGTTTCAAGTTCCCCCATAAAAACCCTCATATGTTATGTTTTGATTTGGGAATCAATTCAGTATTTAAACCTTTCCTTTCTTCAATACTGTGCAGTGATGACAAATATCTGCTCGTTCGTGTCGTGTGATTTTTATACGATGAAAACTCCAGATAGCCAAGGACTTTAGTCCTTGGTTGAATGGAGAACGTGTAGGAGTTTTCAGCGTCCTGAAATTCGCTTCAAAAGAAATCGTCCGATCAAGCCGAGGTTTTCAAACCTCGGTAGGACGATTTCGCGAATTTCATGACCTCTCAACTCTATACCTCTCCAACTCTTCATACATCAGACCCTTCCGCAACCTTTAAAACACTCTCTCGTTTTATGAGTGTATGATACAGGAACACTCTTCCGTACAGCAAGCTCACGACAAAATATACTCTCTCCTCGTTGAGAAAGATGACATCACGTGGAAGAGCATTATTTACGACCTTATCAAGACGAAACAGTTAGACCCTTGGGACGTTGACGTTTCAAAACTGTGCCAACACTACATAGAACGACTGAAAGAACTCACGACTGTCAACTTGCACGTTTCTGGTAAAGTTCTCCTCGCAGCAACACTCCTCCTCAAGTTACAATCAGGAAAACTCCTCGGAGAAGATCTCACCGCGTTCGACCAACTCTTCGCGGCGAGCGCTGACAGCGACGATTTTTATGATTCACTTGCGAGCGACGTCGCAGGAAGAACAACAGGAGGAAACGGAGAAACAGCTCCAGAACTTCCACCAAGAACTCCACAACCGCGAAGCAGAAAAGTCACGATTCAAGACCTCGTCAAAGCATTAGAACAAGCACTCGAAGTAAAACACCGAAGACTCGTCAAACAAGAAGCACTCCAGCTCACGCTCAACTACCCAGCAGAACCATTCGACATCAACATCGCAGTACACTCACTCCACAAAAGAATACTCCAAGAACTCGTAGAGAACGGCAAAGGAAAAGTAGACTTCACAACACTCACACCAAACCCTGATCGTAGAAGCAAAGTCACAACACTCATACCGCTTCTCCACTTAAGCAACGAGAGAGAAATAGACCTCCACCAGCAAGAACACTTCGGAGACATTGCAGTAACAATGGCAGCACACCACGTAAAGAAAAGTACGAGCGATACACCTGCAGGCACACTTATGGAGGCACACGCATGAGCGCACATCATCACCACGAGGAACGAGAAATGAAACAACAACCAACAAAAAAAGTAACAGAACAAACAACAGCACGAGTCAACGCACAACTCATCTACCAACACTTACAACAACACATCGAACAATTACAAACCATCGACGAAAAAATAGGAGAGTTAGGACAACTCATCGAAGCACTCACCAACCTGAATACTCAAGACAAGAAGATGCTCGCAACACTCGGTGGAGGCATCTTCCTCGACGCAACACTCCACGACACGACAAACTTGTACGTCAACGTGGGAGCAGGAGTCATCGTCAAAAAAAAAGCGAGTGACGTAAAAAACATCCTCGAAGGACAACTCATAGAACTCCAAAGCACGAAACAACAACTTATCAACCAGGCGGAACACTTACAGCACCAACTCCTCAATGCACAAGAGTCATTGAAGGAGTAACGAGGAAACGATGTTCAAATTTCTCAAAGAAAAAATAAAAAGCGTCATCACGACGTTCACGAAAAAAGAAGAAGCAATTGTTGAACCACCTGCTGAAACAACACCAGTCGAAGATATCACTATCGAACAACCAGTGCTAGAGGTACCAACACCACGACGAGAACAACAAGAACAACAACAAAGAAAACAAACAAAAGAACAACCATCAACCAAAGAAAAGAAAGAACAACAAAAAACGCAAGACCCAAAACAACAAGAACCTGCACGAGAAGTAAAAAAGAAACAACACTCACAAAAAACATATCCAAATCAAACACGCCAACCACTTCAGCAACCAGCTCCCGATAGTCCACCAACCACCACCCACTTCCAACCTCCAACTATTCCATTGGAACCCGCAAAACCCCAAGGATTCTTCAAAAAACTCACAAGCATCATCACCACGACAACAATCACACAAGAACGATTCGACGAGTTCTCCCAACACCTCGAACTCGCACTCTTAGAAAACAACGTAGCGTACGACGTCGTACAACAAATACTCTCCGACCTTTCTACTGCTCTCGTAGGGAAAAAGTTTTCACGAGGAGAAGTAGAAAACACTATCACGACAACACTTCGCGAAAGTATTATCCATATTCTTACACTACCGACCCCGAACCTCCTCCAACTATCAGAAAAAGAACACCCACTCATCATTTGCTTCGTAGGAGTCAACGGAAGCGGTAAGACGACGACGATAGCAAAACTTACGAAACTATTCCTCGACAACGAAAAAACAGTCGTCCTCGCAGCAGGAGACACGTTCAGAGCTGCGGCGATCGACCAACTCCAAGAGCACGCTGACAAGCTCGGAGTCAAACTCATCAAGCATAGTGCTGGAGCAGACCCTGCAGCAGTAGCATTCGACGCAGTACAACACGCATTGCAGAAAGAGAAAGATGTCGTGCTGATTGACACTGCTGGACGATTACACACGAACGCGAACTTGATCGACGAGTTGAAGAAAATAAAGAGAGTCGTCAAACCGCACCTCACCATCTTCGTCGGCGAGAGTATCACGGGGAATGACTGCGTAGAGCAAGCAACAACGTTTAACAATACTGTAGGAATCGACGGCATTATTCTCACGAAAGCAGACGTCGACGAAAAAGGAGGAGCGCCCCTCAGCATCACGAAAGCGACACACAAACCGATCTTGTATATCGGCGCGGGGCAAGAGTATTCAGACTTACGAGAGTTCAACGTCGACGAGATAGTGGGAAACTTGCTGTGAAATTTTTTCCAGACTTATTCTTTCCTTTTAGCATGTTCTCGTGTGTAAAATTGTATCAAACAGATGGCCCGTAACTATGTTGCTTTTCATCATTCCCTTACTCCACCACTCCGAGAATTCTGAAGTAGTTCACTGCTGTTCTCCCGCCTCTTTCCGTGAACACTCTCTTATACTTGTATGCGTGAATTCCTTCAGCTCTATTCACTCCTCTTTGAGTGATGTGGTCGTGCAGTCTCGAAAAAAACTCTACTTCTCCTACGTTCTCACTTTTTTTTACCAAATCACCGTCATAGATTCCTGTTCCATACACGAATGTTCCCCGAAAGTTCATTCCATTATCCGATATGAGAAGTAGCTCTTCAGAAATATCATGCTCGAGAGAGCGTCCCAGTATCTGTTCTTTCAAGACTTTTATGTGGGCAATATGGATCATCCCCGCAAGATCTGCAAGCACTGGGTCTGATCGTTCTTGTTTTCCTGATAGTTCTTGTGTCATACAAAACCTCCGATACGCATATCGTCGCGTTCTCGTCTTTGATTCGTAGTGACTGATGTCTATTTTTATTTTTGTCGGAAGTATTACAACCTACAAAACAAATATTTATAATACTCGCACGTTTCATGCAGGTCTATGCAAGATATTCCAATATTGGAACGCGTTGGACTGACAAAGAACGAACGAGCAGTCTACCTCTCCCTTCTTTCTGAAGGAGGAACGGTGAACGTGCTCACGAAAAACACAAGACTACAACGAAGCTACGTGTATGATATTCTTGAGAAACTCCTCGACATCGGACTCGCGAACGTCGTCACGAAGAACAAAAAAAAATACTATTCTGCAGGACGACCAGAACAGCTTCTCGAATGTATCAAAACGAAAGAACAAGAATTATCTCACGACAAGAAAGAACTCTTACAAATACTTCCGACACTCAACAAGATTCAAAAACGAACAACAGAAACGAATGATGCGTGCCTTTTTACCGGAACGCAAGGCATCAAAGCAGTGCTGGAGGACATTCTCGCGACAGGAAAAAACTTTATCGCTTTCGGAGCGGAAGGAAACTTCAAGGAATTGTACACGTGGTACTTCGACAATTGGCAACGGCGAAGACTCGCGAAAAAAATATCGTATAGCATACTTTACGACGAAACACTCAAAGGAAAACGTCCAACAACACTCCAACGACTCGTCACCGTCCGCTTTCTTCCATCGCACCTCGTTCATCCTACAACTATTATCGTGTACGAGTCAAAAACCGCGATCATCACGTGGGACGAGAACCCTCTCGCCA
>CAYHWM010000033.1:0-9724 GCA_964359925.1 uncultured Methanosarcinales archaeon | reverse complement strand
AGTTGTTGAGCATCGTGGTGATTTAGAATTATCTCTTGATAGTTCTTACTCTACAGATCCTACAATCAAAGCGATGATGGGTGAAAGAATTGCGGGGCTTTATGAACAGTTCTTGAAAGAGAAAGGTTTCGATACTGGAAGAGCTTGGTTTATTGATGACGCTCCGGTAAGAAAAGCCATCGATGATGAGGATCTTGTTCTCGTTCGGCCTTGTTCCCTTGGTGGCGGCGGCTACGACGGCATCGACGGCGTGGTCGCCGACGGCGACGGCTTCTATGGTCTTGGCCGTGCGCGTGGTATGTCCGCGTCGGGAAAAATTTTTTCTCCATCAAGCGGAGGCACACCATGAGCTCTCAAATACTTATCAACGGTAGACCTCCAGAATATGAGGGTGAGAAACTTCGTGAGAAGATAGCTCGAGAGAGAGCTGAAGACGAGGCTGAACGTTTGAAGGAAGTTGAACGTTTGAAGAGAGAAGCTGAAGCTCTTCGATTGAAGGGTTCTGGTGGTGGTTCTCCCGACGCTAAAGATGTGGGGAAAGGAACGATTGATGGGAGTGTTCTTCCTTCGTGGTGTCGCCTTGATTGGAGTACTTTGGCGTTTCAGAGTAGAGATGGAGGGGAGTATGTGGCGTCGTTTCCGAGAGCGGTAGAGTTTCTTGAAAAGATGAAACAACCACTGAGAGAATATCGCTTTCCTCTACCTCGTGAAGTGTATGGTTTGAGGCAAGCTGTTCGGGATAATGATCAGAGAATTGTAAAGACTCACCTCGATGCGGTAGCAGACATACGAAGAACGTATGGTGCGTGTAGTGGTGAGTGGCTCGACATCGCTGGTTGTTTGACGGAGGGAGGAAGAGCTCTTTTAGTTGTCGAGCATCCGAGAAATGGCGAGCATTGTGATCAAAACTCTATCGATTCCATTATGGGTTTGCAGGGGAGGGTTTCGAGGTTCGTGTTAAAACCTCGGAAGACGAGGAATGTTCACCCGGATGAAATAACAACGTATGAATATTTCGAGAATGCTGATGAGGTGACTACGTATTTCTATGAGGAAAAAGAAGAAGAGTTCAAAAGGAAGCAAAAGAACGGTATACTCCCCGCGATTATTCTTCCTCCCGAGTTGGACGTGTGGCATCCTGCGAGTCTTCGAGACTACAATATTCATTTCAATGGAAAGTACCATACGACTGACGTTCAAGGAGTTCGGAAGGAAAAAGAAGCGGTGTTCGCTTTCAGAGGTGTTGTTCCTAGATATCTATAGTGAATAAAAAAAGTGGCGAGAGTCATCCAGTTTTAACGCTTTCACTTCTTCTCTGTTTGCGGTTTTGTAATGTTCATTTGAGAATGTAAGAAAAAAAATATTAAAAAAAAGAAAAAAATATGTGAGCTAAGGAACTAGAAAGTTCTTCGCTTTGCCCAGCAGTCTTTGCAGTATACTGGTCTTCCTTCTGAAGGTGCGAATGGCACTTCGCAGTCTGCCTGACAATCTGAGCACTTTGCTTTGTGCATCTCTCGTGGTCCGTCTCTTGGTCCGCCGAAAGAACGTCGTGGTGCGAATGATCTTCCTCCGCCACCGTGTCCGAAATCTCCCATCTGTTTCATTTCCTCCAAAAACATATACGAGAATGAGTTCTCTGTACTGTTTCGTTATGACTGAGGGAACGCTCAGGGTTTATAAAGGCGATGGTTTTTTGTGAACAAAGCGCCAAGTTCTTGCGTTGAAGCAAGGTAAAGTTTTTGTACTGTTGGCCGTTTCCTTCCGAGTATGACTATCGATATTCCTTTGTTCTCGTCGTTGGGTGGTGAGTATCACGCTTTCAGGTGGGGCGGGCATCGTACGTTCGTGAAGGTTTCGAGGGGTGAGGAGCAGGATGCTTTTGATGTTTGTTGTGGTATTGCTTCTTTTTTGAGGAAGGAGAATGGTCTTTCACTCGCGGAATCGTCAAGGAGTAGTCCTGCGTTCACGTTTTATCTTGCAGGATTGTCGTTGAGTGAGAGTGATGCTTTGTTCATTCTTGTTGGAGAATCTCAGAATAGTGTTCCTCGGTCTTTAAGGTTGGAAGAGTATGTAGTGTTCGCTGACGCTTCGAGGTCATTGCACGATATGGCTCTTCATTTGACGACGTTGACCGCGGAGCGGGAGTTGTCTGTTCGCGTCGCAGAATTCTTGAGGTATCGTCAAAGCAAGGATCCTTTTGATAGGGTTGCGGGTACAAATGGTTTTTGGTATGGGTTGTTCGAGATTGTTGATAGTGGTTCTGATGAGGTCGTTCGAGAGATGTATATTTCTAAAGCACACCAAGATCCTGCACCGCTCATAAACTCTCATAACGAGTTGCGATTGTACCTCGGGAAAGACTCTGCACTGTACCCTTCACCTGAAGAGTTAGAAGAAGTTCTTGATGATAGGTTCGAGAAACAAGCTGAAGAAGCATTAAGTGATGACGACTGTGAAGAGTTAGACGATGACGACATTGATGACCTTTTTGACATTCAAGAATGACAGTGAGAACTGATCACCCTTCAACGTAGTACTCATACTGCGAGCTTCTGAGAGTGCTTGTCAATTCGGATATTTTGAGAGTCGTTCTCGTCGTCGTTTTTTCGACGGAAGGTTTATAAACGTAAAAGACTATATCACTGTATGGGGAAAATCTATTTAGGGGGAGATGAAAAATTGCAGAAAATGGTAGAAGGAGTTCTCACAGGTAGGGAAAAGATACCTTTGGGGCAAGCAGAAGACTTTGTTCTCGACGCTATCGAGTGTAAAGATCCTCGATGCATTGAACTTGTTGTAGGGTATCACTTGGATGTGGGGGTAAATTATGCTACTCTCGTAGAAAGAGCACACAGTCGTGGGCTTACCAACGCGGCAGGATGGTTGTTAGACAAGGCACGACACGCAATTTCTGTTTTAGGAAAAGAAGTTCCTATGGGGTTGGATAACGCAATACGCTTGTTAGAAGAGAGTGCTTCTCAGGAAGAGTATAACATGACTCCATTTTCTCCAGGGTTCAATCCTCAAGGTGATGAAACTGCGAGAAGATGGAAAGTTATTGCTCCACGGGGAAATGAAGGAATCATAAGAGGTGTACTATGGTCATACCAGGACAGAGAGAAATCACGAGAACTGATCTCGTAACGATAATACAATTACTCGATAAAAAGATGGAAGGAGCAACACCACTCACCGCAATTGGTGGAACTGCTTTGACGTTGCTCGGGATGAAATCTTCAAGCAGAGATGTAGATTTCATTCTCGAAGAGAACAATAACCTTTTGAAAACTATTGTAACGGTCGAATTGTACAAACTTGGATGCGAAACTCAAATTCAAGAGAAAGGAACTATCGTTGCGACAGCACTCCCTCGAGACTACCGAAAAAGATCATTGGAAGACAAAGAAATTTCTGAGAGTCTTCAGCACATACAACTACGCATATTATCTCCATTGGACGTTATACTGACGAAACTTGCAAGATTTGATGAAAAAGATCAAGTAGACATAACCAGTATTTTGAGAATGATGAAATACCCTTTCAAAGACATCGAGAAACGATTCCAACAATATTTGAGACTATATCCTGAAAAGAGAAAGCCAGAATACACTGAAAAGTTTGAACGACTGAAACGACTCTATCAAGACGTGCTCGAATAGGAGAACAGAGCTCACCCTTCAACGTAATACTCGTACTGTTGACTTCTCAGAGTGCTCGTTCCTTCTTCGATTCTGAGCGTCGTTCCTGTCGCTGTTTGGTATGCTGTCGTTACGCCATTGAGTGATTCGAGCGATTCGAGAAACCGAAAGGTATTTAAACAAAGAGTTTAATTGATTAAACTTATGGTTGAACACAGTATGGTGTCGAATGGTGAAGCAAAGATTCTTTTGATACTCTTGAAGACTCCGAGAATAGACCATACTGCAACAATTCTCGCAAAAATATCGGGATTGAGCATTATGGGAGTGATGAAGATTGCAAAAGGTCTCGAACGGAGAGGATTTCTTTCTTCGAGAAAAATTGGGCGAGCAACTCTCTACAGTCTGCGAAGTGATAGCGAGAAGGGTAAATCGCTCATCATATTTCTTCTCAAAAACGAGGCAGAACAAGTAAGCCCATTCGTGAGAGTGTGGTTGCGAGAGTTACAAAAGATAACGAGTGCACAAAGTATTATACTTTTCGGTTCGCTCCTCAAAAAGGAAAGAACAGCTGGAGATGTTGACGCACTCATCATTACGACAAAAGGAAAATTTAGGATAACAGAAAAGCAAGTGGAAAACATTTCACTCGTGAACGAGAAAAGAATCCATCCAGTGTATCAAACGCGTGCTGATTTGAAAAAGAACATTCAAAAGAAAGACATAGTCATTCTTCAAGCAATACAAGGACTGGTCGCATTTGGTGAAGAAGCGTTCCTCGAGGTGCTACTCGAATGAGTGAAGCGAGAAGCAAAGTGGACTGGTGTTTTCGGAAGGCAGAAAGAGAAGAATCAGAAGGAAAAGAACACAAAGGACTCAAGAAGACAGAGTCTAATGGAGAAGAAGCGAGAAAGCACATCGCAAAAGGAGAACATTACTTGTACGCGTCAGAGTACTTGAAAAAAGGAGGATTTTCAGACGTTGCAGCAAGTACACTGTTTTACGCAGGATATCACGCACTCCTCGCCATAGGACGAGTATTCGGGTACGAGTCAAAAAATCAAGAATGCACATTCGCACTCATCTACTGGCTTATCGAAGAAAAGAAGATAGACGTAGAACGAGAACTTGTTCAAAGAGTTGCGAGTATCGAAAAGAAAAAACCAGAAGAACTCACAAGCAGAGACGTGAGAGAACAATACCAGTACGGAACCGAGCTTTCATTACCTACACGAACGTACGAGAAAGAAAGTACGCTCGCGAAAGCACTGCTTCTCAAAGCGAAAGAGATTATTGAAACACATCACCCTTCAACATAGAGTGAAGACACAAAGACAGTATATGAGAAAACTTCATTCTATCCGTTGGCAGTTACAAGATGAAACTATTAATTACTAACTGTCGACACTATAGTACTCGTACTGCTGACTTCTCAGAGTGCTTGACAGTTCAGCTATTCTGAGCGTCGTTCCCGTCGCTGTTTGGTACGCCATCGTTTTCGCGTTGAGTGATACTCGAACACCTATCGAGAGTTCTTCTTAAAAACTGTTTCAGAAAGGTAATCAGTCGCCTTCCCAGAACGTTTATAAACTATTTATGCTTACTAACAATTCGTTATTGAGGGATCATGATTGTAGTAGTTTCGCCGGACAATGAGACTGGATTCAGAAAACATCTTGAAGAAATTACGTACAGTACAAATCACCCTTCAAGATTAGTGCTTGTTAAGGATAAAGGTTCAATTGCCCTACAAGAAATTCAATCGCTCATTCCAGATCTTACTATTATTGGAGGGAGAAATTGGATTAAAAGAAATTATGATATACTTGAAAAGATTCCTGGGAAGAAAGGAATATTGTTCGTTAGTCCTTTGGGTCAGAATGAGATTTCTCAGATTGAAGCAATCAATTTCAAGATATTTATGGGGTGGCTTGATGAAGGAAAAATAGATTATATGTTTCTTGGTTCAAAAGAACTTGTGAATCTTTTGAATAGGGAAGATGTTCTGTATTTACCTGCGCCGTTTGCTAAAGAAAAGAATGAGTTTGTTGAGAAACAGTTCCCCGCAATAAATTCCGTCGCTATTTTACATGACAAAGCAATCCATAAAAATACGTTGAACGCGATTGCGGGTGTTGCCAATTCAACTAAGACGGATGCATTTGTAGTCAATGGTTTAGACGATATTCATAAGGATCTTGTTGAACGATTTGGATTGACTGAAAAAACAAAAGATGTTGGTTTTTTGTCAAAGAAAGAGTATTATACTATTATTGACACGGTCAAGATTCTTCTTCACCTTTCGTATTCGGAGGGGCTGTGTTATGGAGCATTAGAGGCACTTTACAGAGGGACTCCTGTTCTAGTATCTAATGCTATGCCTTGGTTTTATCACCCGTTATTGTGGGTATCTAATCAAGCAGACCATGAAGAAATTGGGAAAAAGATAGACTACATATTATCTTTATCAAAAGAAGACTATCTGAAGCTTTGTTATGAGTGTAGGATTATTGCGGAAAAGAAAATAGCCGAGAATAATTTGGAAGTACAAAGAACTTTACAAGTGGTTGGAATAAATGCGGTGAAGAATGAATCAGTGAAAAGATAGATGTTATTTTACTTGTGAGAAACACTATGAGAATATGCTTGGAAAATTCAGATGAGTTGAGTGTCTATCTTGGGAAACAATCTTTCCGTATGAAAATGACTCCAATAAGCGATTTTTCCCAGATTGAAAAGAATTTGCTGGAAATTGCGGGCGAAAGATATCTTCAAAAAATTTATCCGACTGAAGATTGGTTACCTAAAGAAAGAAGGTTTGTCAGTCATTTAGTTAGAAAAGGATTTCCAATACAGGAATGTATAGTTCCTGATGATGATATACTCCATTTCAGAGGAAGGCCTTGCTTATTGTTCAGGTACATTTCTGGGGAAACAGAACACAGATTGAAAGAGGGAATATTAGAAGGATTAGGAACGTTGGTCGCGAATTTCCATATTGAAAGTACTGTGTATCTTGATAAACCGGAAAACTCGTCTGTAGGAATCGTTCACGGAGATCTCAGACAGGAGAATATTATTGTGGCTAAAGGAAACATCAATCTTATCGATTTAGATAATGCTCATGAAGATTTCTTTTATAAAGATGTGGGGAGTATGTTATTTTACATAGTAGCAAAAGAGTTGGCACGTAAAAGAGATTCTAATGTGATGCGTTCATTATGCTTTTTAAGTTCCTATCAGAGAACGCGCCAACTTTCCACTGAAGACATTAAACAACTGCCACAGGTTATCATATCAAAGTGTGAAGATGCAAGCACGTGGTCAAATGACCAATATAGTAAAGGTTTACTATCTGATGAGAAGCTTGAAAGAACAATGAGGTTAATGGAGAAGGCAAGAATGATTGCTGAATCAATTGTCGATGATGTTTAAGAGCGCATCGACTACTGAAACGTGTTTTGCTATAGTTCTTACTGCTCTTTGAGAATTTTCATATATATCTTCGAATCGTTGAGGATTTGCCAAAACAGTATTCAATCGTCGAAGATATACTTGTTCGGATTCTTCAGGGAGTATGGCAATACCACAACCAGCTTCATCGTAGAGAAACGCTCTTAATTCTTGGTTATCAATTCTTCTCGCGCCCGGAATGAGAATCGAAGGTTTACTGGTTGAAAGAATGTTCAACACGGTAAAATACCCTGCTTCTGATATTATCAGGTCGTATTCTTTCAACAATTTTTGGAATGATCTAGACCACCCAATAATTCGCGTATTGGGAAGAGAAAAGTTTTTCTCGTAGTTTCCTTTTATGATAGTAAACCTGAGCCACGGCATCTTCTTTACAAGTGCTGGCACTAAGTTCTTCATCAGACCAAAAAAGAGGTTTGAGGAAGGCCTGCCCCCTCCTCCTGCAGTGATTAATATCTTTTTTATTTTACTCGTCTTTGACTTTGTATCTTCAAATTTTATGGGCGGACTTACTATTTGTTCATTCGGAAATAGTCTTTTGACATTTTCTATTCCTTGTAATGTTAAAATGTGGTTAAACAACAAGTGGTACTTTCTGAGAAGAAATGCTTTTCTATGAGTATCTCTGAGTGGGTAGCTAATAAGTACCGTTCTTATCTTTTCTCGCCTGAGATCGCGCATGAGGCAGGCATCAAACATAGTTGAAAAGACCAACATACCTATTTTTTTCTCTTTCGCATAGTGTATAATCTCATCTCGGTATTGGTACTTTATGCATCCCGCAATAGAAAAGGAGTGTTTTTGTTGAGATAGTCGTATGTATGTTGTGTTGACGGTTTTTGCATTGGAGAATTTTTCATAATCGTGGTCTGATAGAATATACGTTTTACTTTTAATCGCGCTCGCGAGCTGAGTTGTTAGAGTCATATGACCCATCGTTCCACCGGAGCAAAGAGAAACAAATCCCACTCTCATGAGTTCATCACCACGTTATGAAATACTTTTAAGTATTCTTCGGCTTGTTTCTCTTTGGAAAACGTATCAACAACTGTTGTTCGAGCAAGAAAACCTATTTTCTTTCTTTCTTCGGGATGGTCTCTTAAGTATTCAATATGTGTTATCCACTCCTGCGGAGTTCTGGCTATAAATCCAGTTTTTCCATCAGATAATAGTTTCATATATATGTCTATGGGGCTAGTTATTGTTGGAATGCCAAGTGACATAAACATGATAAGTCTGTTGCTCGATTTTCTTTTAACATATTCGTGATGAATGTGCTCTTCAGGGTATGGGATAATTGCTACATCGCAATCCAATATTTCTTTGTGTACCGTGTTAATATCCCAGAGGACGTATTCGAATGGAAAAGTAGTTTCGGTAAACATCTTTTTTCCGGGAGAATATTTTTCGACTCTTCGCTGAGGCGGTCCGATAATCTTTAATGATACATTTTCGGGGAGGTGTGTTAGTTGTGGAAATTTATTGAACACGTTATTTGATACGAAAACAAGTTTTATGTTCTTTTCGTTTGTGTGTTGTTTGAAAACGTTTCTGTCGTTTTCATAACCATCGAAAATAACAAATACTTTTTTTTGTACTTCTTTTGGAAGATCTTCTTTGGAAAATTCAGAAACTACTATGGTCGCGTCACAGGCACGAACGAAATCGGACAGTATATCGTCAGTTTTCACGTAAACCACTTTCACTTTTTTTGTGTGTGCCTTTTTTATTAGATCATCCGCGTCTGTAAGAGAGCTAAACCCTACCAGGACTAAGACATCAAAAGAGTTCTCAAGAATGTCAGTTATTTTTTTATGACTCAGTGAAAGAGCCTTTCCATGTTCTGCAACATAAACGATTTCAGAAGAGATTTCTTTTTTGAGAAGACAGGCATGCATATTCCAACCATGCATTCTTGGACCTGCAACTTGCATTGGCCCAGATAGTAGCCAGCCTATTTTCATTTTTTCACCTTTATAGCTTCAACATAAAGAGTGCTTGAATCATTCCAACTATCAACTCTTAAGTCGGTATGCTGACTTCCCATAAACTCGCTCTTTTTGACTTCGAACTGTTGTTGTTCGAGTAGCTTTCTCAATGTCGTGTAATCATACGCGAATTTATGCTGATTTCGTTGTCTGAACAAAAAGTTTATTGATTCCATCTCAGTCGTGCAGTAGGAAGGGTGCCAGAGACGTCTGCATCGTTCAAAATATGTAGTATCTCCGTTAATATATGCTCTGATGGCATATTCTGCATCGGGAACCGCGATGCGCATAACTCCTTCAGGTGTCAAAACGCGATAACATTCTGCTATGAATATGCTTGCTTCATCAGGGTAGTCGAGATGCTCCAAGAAGTGTTCATGAAATAATAAGTCTATGGAGGCATTTTTAAAGGGAAATCTTTTTCTGGCGTCTAATAGCAAGTCTCCTTTTTTTATATCTGCATTTATCCAGCCGTTTAATGATTTATCACCACACCCAATTTGCAGTTTGTTATGTGTCATGTGCTCTTCACGTAATTTTAAAGCTGTTCGCGATACATTTAAATTTATCTGAAATTTTGTACAGTTTTCCATCAAGTACTGTTTTACTTCATTCATCGATAAT
>CAYHWM010000032.1:0-9972 GCA_964359925.1 uncultured Methanosarcinales archaeon | reverse complement strand
TGCTTCCAGAAATTGCTGGTGATTTGTTGAAGAGAAATGTTTCTCGTCGTTCGAGCGAGTATGATTGGAAGGAGTTTCCTGATTGTTTTTTGGATGTTGAGGATCAAAATCTTTCCTGTGTTGATGTTTCTTGTGGGGAGAGGTTGGAATTTGTTGCTTCTCCTCTTATTTCTGATGTCGTGTCTCGAGGGTTGAGTGTTGTAAAGGACGGTGCGCGTGATGGTTTTGATCGTGACATGGTTCCGTATTATGCTTCAAGGGCTGTTGCTTTGTTGTGTGACTCGTTGCGTGATTATGATGTGTTCCCAGTAGAACAGTATAAACAAGTAACGGTACTTGATCCTAAGAATCATGTTGCGTGGAAGGGTCTTGGACTCTTATATTTGGACAGGGCTATGTGGTCTGGCATGGATGAATTTGCTGATGTGTGGTTGCAGAGAGCTGTTGAAGTTTTCAGGAAGGGTGTGAGGAAGTCTGGCAGTGATTTCTTGGCTGCTGATATTGTTGGTTTTGCTTCTTTTGCTCCTGCGATATTGCGCACTCTCGCTCCTGAAATGTTGGGATTGTTTCCTGAAAATGTGGAGATTCGTTCAAGGTATGGAATAAATCTTTTAATGCAAGGGAGGCTTCGAGAAGCAGTTGATGCTCTCGAGGAAGTGTTGCGCAAGAATCCTCAGGATGTCGGGTCGAAACTATTTTTGAATATGGCTTTTCTCGTGAAGGATCAGATTCCTTATCATTGTTCGTCGAGTGAGCAGGGAGTGCCAGTAACTCCTCCAGAGAATAGTGCTGATGCGTTGGCGAAGAAGGAAATGTGGTGGTAGTTCTCAGGTGTATGTATTTTTATATATCGTTATTCCTTTCAACTTTTTCTTATCCGCAGTTATAATGATATTCTCAATTTCTTTCTTCGTCGTTCTTTTCGAGAGTGTGATTGTCGTACTGATTGATTCAGTGATTGCTCGCTGGCAGGATTGTTGGATGGCGTGGTGGTCGGTCCAGTGAGTTCCTTTGGGGGCGTGTATCGCTCCGGGTGCGAGACACGTTGTTCCTGCGAGTGCAGTGACCTTTTTGAGGATTGTTTGAGCGATAGTTCTCCCTCGTTGAGAATCGTACGGGAGTGTGAGCGCGTCGAGCGTTTCTTGTACGCTTCGAATACTAAGTGCTATTCTTTTGTTTTTCGCAGGGAATCGTTCGAGTTGTGCGAGTGTCGTTTCTATTTCTTTCTTGATGTTCTTCCAGTCGAGAGTTTTCCCTCGACGGTGTCGTTCAATGTTAATAGTCTGCGTCACTGCTGTTTCTCCTTCGTTGAGTGGTTGTTCTCCGCAGAGGCTTGTGTGAGTTCCTTTGAATCGTCGTTTCCACAATAGTCCTGGAGTTCCTTTTTCGTGGATTGCAGTCGCGAGATTTTTGAGGAGCAATAGCGTTGGTTTCTTCGTGAGCAGTACGCTTGTCATCAAGTGTTGTTTGTTCTTGTGAGCGATGAACTTCAGGATGTCGGAGTGTGTGTCTTCGAGGATGACGTGTGCTCCTGTCGACCGTGGGATTTCTCGTTCGAGTGAGCGGAGGGTGGAGAGTGGATGGTGGAGTGTTGAGAGATTGTAACTCGTCGCTGTTCCTTGTTTTGCGATAACGTGTGCTTGTTTGACTACTTTGTCTACTGTTTTTTCACTGATGGGGAGCGCGGTTGTGGTGTGTGGTATTCTCATAGTAGTGCATCGTCGGAAGTAACTGTTGTATTGTAGCAACATTTATTAATGTATATCTCGGTAAGTCTTTATGAAACTCGCAGTGATTCTTGGCGGAACTTATGAAATGTATGTCAGTGTTGCTAAATTCTTTACTTTTTTTGAGAAGAATACTACGTTAAAAGTTTCTCAGTCCGACAGGAGGGCTGATGTGTATCCTTCTTATGTTGCTGGTGATGTGGAGATTTCTTTTTTTGGATGTTATGGGGTGTATGCGAATAAACTACTTGCTCGTAATCAGGAGTTTATCAGGGATGCGAATAAAGAATCTGTGATGCCCACTGCAGATAGTATTTGTGCAAAAGTTAAGAAGTATGACCCTGACATCGTTTTATTTTTTGGTATTTGTGGTAATATTGATAATACTGTTAATGTTGCTCATTTTCCAAGAATTTTTTATGAGTTATATGTTGAGAACGTTTTTCCTGTGGAGTTTGCAGTTCCGAGAAATCGAGTGTCTATAAAGAACATATTTGGGTATACGAATGAGAATGCTGTGAGTTTTAGTGTGCTTCTTAACGCTTCTCTTTTTGGTTTCGGGTATGATGAAAAGAAATGGTCTGATAACTTTTCAAAAATAATTGGTGAAGTGAAAGAGTTCAATGCGAGTGATAAAACGAAGCAAGGTAAGGAATTGAAATTGTTATTGCAATTGGAGAGGAGATGGAATACTGTCGAGGTCGAAAGAATTATTGAGTATTGGCGTAGAAAAAAGTTCATGAACTATATGGGTTCGTTACGAGAGTATGGTAGTTTGTTGGATATGGAGTCTTGGCAGGTAGCTCTACAATGTAATAATAAACCGTTGGGGATCATGCTTTATTCTTCAGATACTCCGGCGCATAGTCTGGACTGGGGAGACATTAGGGGTTCAATACGGTGGAGTACATTCAATTTGACATGTACTCGATTAATTGAAGGAGCCATTAAAAAATATTCTTGATACCTGGTTTGTCGCAAAACATTTTAAAAGTATGACTGTTCGGTTGCTTGATGGTGTCTCGTCCTGTCGCATTGAAACAATTATCGATGATTGAGTCATTTGTGGTCGGTCGTGCTCCTCGGCTCGCAGCTCAAGGGTGGAGTGAGGAGTGGCAGACGTTGATTTCTATCGTGTTGTCTGCTCGTACTCGTGATGATGTGACGATTCGAGTGTGTGAGGGGTTGTTCAAGAAGTACAAGACGGCGAACTCTCTTTCTCGTGCTTCTCTTCCTGCTCTCGAAACTTCGATTCATTCCGTGAATTTTTTCAGGAATAAAGCGAGGAGTGTTTCTGGGTGTGCGAAGATGCTCGTCGAAGATTTTGATGGTCGAGTTCCTCATGAGTTTGATAAATTGCTTTTGTTGTCCGGTGTTGGTCGGAAGACTGCGAACGTGTTCCTTTCGGAGATGGGAGTTTCTGCTATTGGTGTTGATACTCACGTGTTTCAAATAGCAAGGTTTCTCGGTTGGTCGAAGAGTTCAACTCCAGAGGGTGTTGAGAAAGATTTGAAAGCGTTATTCCTGAGGAAAGAGTGGTCGAGGATTAACGAATCGCTCGTCAGTTTTGGTCAACTGCACAGGTCGAGGAAGAAGTGGGTGGAAGTGTTGAATACTGTGAAGAAGTGTGCGCCTATGAAGAAATTAGTGTTTCGTTCTCGAAACCTTTAAAACTCTCTCCTTTGTTTCTCTTAGTATTCGCACCGATGGTTAAACGGTATAATACGACCTTGCCACGTGAGAGCACGAGTAATCGTGCAGTGCCTCGCGCAAAGAGGTTGTGTCCCGGGTTCAATTCCCGGTCGGTGCAGTGAGCGTAGCGAGCGAAGACGACAGGGTACGAAATCGTAGTTCGATTTCTCCACCCGGTCGGTGCAGTGAGCGTAGCGAGGTCGAAAAATGAACATGGATGCTATATCTGCTGGAGTGTACCATGGGTTAGTTACTGCTGATAATGGTGATTCTTTTGAGGTTGGTATTGCTCGTGTTGGTACTACTGAAGCTCAATATTTGTATATTGATAAAAGCGAACTATCTGCACATGGAATTACTGATTTGGCTGATGTGTTTCAGCTGACGTTTGAAGAACAAGCAGGCAGTCTTGCTATGCGTGTTCAATTGCTGGCAAAGGATAGTAATACTGAAAAAGGAAAGAGTGGAGAACTGAGTAGTTAGCACTTTTAAATAAAAATATTCTTTTACTTCTTCTTCACCATGACTATGAATCCGGTAGACAACATCCATGCCCATTTTTTCTTGTGCCAGACTTCCATTTTCTTTCCGGCAGTGACGCAGAACTTTTTGCAGAGTCTGTCGAGTGGTATGGGTACTGGGTAGAAGTGGTGGTAGGATATGTCTATGGTTTCGAGTCCGTATTTTGATAATTTTTTTGATAGTTTCCATGGTACGTGGTTGTGGTGTTGTTGGAGCGTGAGTAGTTTGTCCCGTACTTTTTTTGGTATGAACTTGAGTGCGGTCTCGACAAACATATTAGGTCCTGTTTTGTTTTGTGACGAGATGAAGGCTATTCCTCCGGGTCGTAACACTCTCGTCATTTCTTGTATTGCTTTCTTGTCCGTTTTCAAGTATTCTATGACTCCTGTGCATATGATCAAGTCGAACGTGTTTGGTTCGAAGCTCATTGATTCTATGTCTTCTTGCGTGTATTGTATGACGTTTTTTTCTTTTGGGTGTCCTTTGACTGTTTTTTTTGTTGCTTTGAGCATGTCTTTTGAGATGTCTGCTGCTACGACTGTGTATCCTCTGTCGAGTAATTCTTTCACCATCGCTCCTGATCCGCATCCTATGTCGAGTGCTTTTCCGGGTTTTAGTCCGTCGAGCATTTCGAGTGTGTACCTGTGTCGTAGGTAGAGTGATGGGTAGAATGTTTTGCTGTTGATGTTTCCGTAGTGTTCTTGGTAGTATCCTGATGCTTTTTTTGTGAAGTATGCTTGTGCTTCCGTGTTTCGTGTTTTCATACGTTTCCTCCTAATAGTTTTTGGTACGTGTTCGCAGCTATTCCTCGCACTCCTTCGAGTGCTGCTGCGAATGTAGATAGTGGCCCCTCGACGATGGATAATCGTTTCAATTTATATGTGTTGTTGTTTGTTGCGAATCCTTCGATGGTGGTGACTGCTGAGTTGTATTCTTTTTTGAGTATGTCTTCTGAGTTTCCGAGAGCTGTTTTTTCTCCGAAGGGGTACGAGAAGTGTTCGAGTGTTATTCCGAGTGTTTTCTCTGTTTTTTTCTTTGTCGTGGCGAGTTCGAATGTTTCTTCTTTCTTGTCGAGTCCTGCGATGGGAGTGTGTGTTTGTGTGTGGTATCCTATGGAGTGTCCTTCTTGTTGTAGGTGGATGATGTCTTGTGGTGTCAGGTATGGATTGGTTGTTGGTTTCCACGTGGTTGATAGTTCTTGTTCGATGTTGTCGAGTATGGTTTCTCGTTCTCGTGGGTGGTATGAGTATTTGAGGAGTTGGACTCCTTGTCGTACTGTCGTTATTTTTTTATTCGTGTATTTCGAGAGTGCTTTCAGCATTGTTTCTTTTCCCGCACTTTTTTCGAGCGAGTACCATCGGTGGAGCCAGAGTTGTTTTCCTTTGACGCATTGTCCTACGACGTAGAATGTTGCTTTGAAGTTGTACTTTTTGAGGATGGGTGCGACGGTGGTGATGTTGCTTTTGAGTCCGTCGTCGAATGTGAGTGCTACTGAGTGTTTTGGTAGTGGTGCGGTGTGGTGGAGTGCATTGACGAGTGTTGAGAGTGGTATGACGTTGTATTTTTTTGAGAGGTAGTTCATGTGGTGTTCGAACGTTGACTTTTTCACGTTGAGTGATGATGGGTAGAGTTCTGGAGTATCTGTCACGTCGTGGTACATGAGTATTCTTGGTTTTGAAGTGTTTACGTAGTAGAGTATGTTCGTGATTCCTGTGTAATAACATATTTTTTCTATGAGTGTTGCGATGTGCGAGAGCATAGTTTTTTTTGCAGGTGTTGTACTTATAAATATTGTGGGCGATTGTTTTTTAGTATTTACACTCAAAAACGTGATAGCTCCGCACTTTAGTACGGAGATATGTCAGAAGAGTTCTTCAACTCTACACTTCTGACATTCGTTGAAGACGAAGTCTTCGACGTTAGCGAGGAGCAGGAAAACTTCGTTACTTCTCCCGCATAAATTTATAAACTTCTCAGTTCTCCTGTCGGGTATGATGTTTGGGCAGGAGAAGAAGGACGATGTTCTTGGCGAGCGTGTTGGTTTTGTGTGTGGGTATATGGTGTTTACGATCGTTCTTTTTTTCGTGTTGGACTTTTTTGGGAGGCTTCCTGCTTCGTGGGTGTTTGCTCACGTTGCGTTGTTGACTTTCATTATAACTCTGTTCGGTTTGGTAGTTAAAGTAGTGTTGGGGGGCAAGAATGACTTCGCATCATTTTTTTCACGCGGTTAAGAGGGGGGTGACAAGTTTTGGCGAGACGATAAGTGTTATTGTTGCTTCCGTTCTTTTGCTCGTCGTGTATGTTGTTGGTGTTGGGGTGACGTCGATTGTCGCGAAAGTGTTCGGGAAGCATTTTTTGGATACGAGAGTGTCTGAGGAGAAGAAAACGTATTGGGTAGATATTTCTTCAAAGAGTGATTCTTTGGATGAGTGCTACCGGCAGTTTTAGGTGGTCAACATGTATGTATTGGGGATAAGTTGTTTTTTTCATGATTCGTCGGCTGCGTTGTTGAAAGACGGAGTCATCGTCGCCGCTGCTGAGGAGGAGCGTTTCACGAGGAAGAAGCATGATAACACGTTTCCTATAAACGCAATTCAGTATTGTCTCAAGAGTCAAAACATTTCTATTCAGGATATTGAGCATGTTGGTTTTTACGAGAAGCCTTTTCTTAAGTTTGAACGAATACTGTCGCAGCACCTCGAGTGTTTTCCTCGTAGTTTGAAAACGTTTGTTTCTTCGTTGCCTTCGTGGTTTAACGAGAAGCTTCGAGTTCAAAAAATAATAAAGAAGAAATTAAAATACTCGGGAGATGTTTTATTCGTTGATCATCATAAGGCTCACGCTGCGAGTTCTTTCTTGGCGAGTCCTTACCAGAAAGCGGCGATTTTGACTGTTGATGGTGTTGGTGAGTGGGCTACGACGGTGTACGGTGTCGGTGATGGTGTTACTATGAATTTGATGAAGGAGATTAAGTTTCCTTCTTCTCTTGGGTTGTTGTACTCGACGGTGACTGCGTATTTGGGTATGAGTGTGAATAATAGTGAGTATAAGGTGATGGGGTTGGCTCCGTATGGCGATATGAATTCAGAAACGAACGAATTTTACAAAAAATTGGTTCAAGTTATCGACGTGAAAGATGATGGTAGTTACCAGTTTGATATGAGTTATTTCGTGTATCACTTTACTGATAGTATGCCTTCACAAAAGTTTTGTGACCTTCTCGGAGGTCCAATAAAACGTGCTGATGAACCTATGACTCAGAGGCATAATGATATTGCTGCTGCTGTTCAGCTCGTGATGGAGGATGTGATGACGAAGATGTTGGTTCATCTTCATAGTGTTACGAAGTGTGACAATGTTGTTCTCGCTGGTGGTTGCGCTTTGAACAGCGTTTACAATGGTAAGATTTTGAGGTCTACTCCTTTCAAGAAGATTTGGATTCAGCCGAATGCTACTGATGGTGGTACGAGTATTGGTGTCGCTTCATACATTTATCACACGCTTCTCGGCAACAAGAGGAATCACGTGATGAAGGATGCGTATCTTGGTCCTGGCTTTTCAACGGGGGAAGTCGAGAAGTTTTTGTCCGACAATGCAATTACGTATCACAAGTTTAAGAACTCGAAAGAGCTTGTCTCGACGACTGCGAAGTTGATTTCTGAGGATCAAGTTATTGGTTGGTTTCAGGGGAGAATGGAGTGGGGTCCGAGAGCGTTGGGTTCGAGGAGTATTCTTTCGAACGCTTCGAATCCTGCGATGAAGGATATTTTGAATTCTAAAGTGAAGCATCGAGAGAAATTCCGTCCTTTCGCTCCCGTCGTGTGCGAGGATGACGCGTTGAAGTATTTTGATTGTGATACTCCCGTTCCTGAACCTACTGATTTCATGTTGATGGTGTACCCTGTGAGGAAGCAGTGGCACAAGAAGATTCCTTCCGTGACTCACGTTGATGGGAGTGGGAGATTGCAGACGATACGGCGAAGTCAGAATCCTTTGTATTATGATGTTATAAAAGAATTTGGGAAGATTTCTGGGATTCCTATTTTGATTAATACATCGTTTAATGTTCGTGGAGAACCTATCGTGTGTACTCCATTAGATGCGTACCGTTGCATGATGGGCACTGGTATTGATTGTTTAATTATGGATACTTTTTTGATACGTCGTGAGGAGAATCACCGTGATATGTGGGATTCTGAAAAGTATGCAAAGGATTAAATCATTTCTGATAAATGTGTCTGTTCTTCTCGTCACGCTGCTTCTGTTTTCTGTTGTTGTCGAGTTTTCTCTCGCGTCGTTCTATCCTCAGAAGGATACGATAACATTCGCCGAGCGGGGGTCTTCTGATACGTTTGATAGTATTGCTGGCTGGACTGATTACAAGAATTCGATGTATCGTGTGAGAACGACTGAGTATGATAACGTGATTCGTGTAAACTCTGAAGGTTTTGACGATGATGAATGGGTTCTTCAGAAGGGGGCGAATGAAACTCGTATCGTTGCATTGGGTGATTCTTTTACTCAGGCTGTTGGTGTGAGGAAAGATCGTCGATTTACTGATGTTCTTTCGCAATTGTTAACTTCTCGAAAATCTTCAAGTACTGTTTCTGTTTTGAATTTTGGTGCTGGCGGGTACTCTACGTGTAATGAGTATGTCGTGTTGGTGAACAAGTCTATGAAGTATTCTCCTGATGCCGTCGTCTTATTTTTCTATCTTGGTAATGACTTCTTTGAGAATGTTGATTCCTCGCTGCGCAGACCTTCGTGCAATTTTGCTGGCGATGGTTCGTTGGTGAACGTGTCGACTCCTGTACGTGTTCCACTCAAGAAAGTGAGCTTTCTTAACTCAGTGACTATTAATACTCATCTTGGCAGGTTGTTTATGAACACGTTCAGGTATTCGAGCGTGTCATCAAAAGTTTCTCGATTGTTAGGGAACACTCCAAAATATCCTGATATTGACTTGTTGGATGTGCGTTTGAGGGAGAAGAATGTTCGAGTGATGAACGTGACGTTGCAGAGCTTGAAGGGGATGAGTTCTTTTTTGAAGTCTGAGAACGTTCCTTTCGTCGTAGTCATTATTCCTAATAGGATTCAAGTTCAGAACTCCACGTGGAAGAGTGTCGTTGCGAAGTATGCTTATAACGAGTCAGAGTATGATTCGCGTTTCCCCGAGAGGTATTTGAGTGAGTATTTTGTGAGCGAGAATATATCATTAGTGTCGTTGTATGATCCTCTCACTTCAGCATTCGGGAATGATGGGGAAGATTTGTATTTCTCGAATGATGGTCATTTGAATGAGCGTGGTCACGTCGTCGTTGCTTCTGAAGTGTACAAGTTTTTTGCGAAAGTGAACGTTACTGAATCGTAACGTTAATATAGCTCTTATCGACTTGGTCGTTCTATGTCACACAATCGTTCATTGCTTGGAGAATTTATCGCGTTTCTTTGGGTGAGGAAAGCGTGGTGGCTCGCTCCTATTATTATTATGCTCTTCTTGGTCGGTTTGCTTATCATCTTCGGTCAGAGCAGTGCTGTTTCTCCTTTCATTTACGCGTTGTTTTGAGCGACTGTTTTTTGCCAGTCTGTTAGCTTTCGTTTTTTCTCCCGATACGTTTAAAAAGTTCTCGGATTCTGTTGCTGTGACGAGCCCATAGCTCAGTCTGGTAGAGCGCTGGTCTTATACGATCACGATCTAGGACAGCCAGAGTGCCGGAGTTCAAATCTCCGTGGGCTCATAAACCGTCGCGAATGCTTGAGTCTTGCACGAGATTTTGGTGTTCGCGACTGTTTTCTTTTTTGTTCCTGTGGTTCCTTGTTGGTTTGAGTGTTAGGGGTTTCATAAGGAAACATTGTTAAATCGAGCGTTAGAACCAACAAGCATCGCTCCTGTAGTCTAGTCCGGTCAAGGATGCGGCCCTCTCGCGGCTGTGACCCGGGTTCAAATCCCGGCGGGAGCAGTTTAAAGCTTTACATTGTGCGAAGCAAGAAGTATCGTAAGTACACTGCGACCGCTGGGATACGCAGTTCT
>CAYHWM010000031.1:0-9998 GCA_964359925.1 uncultured Methanosarcinales archaeon | reverse complement strand
ATTATCGGTACAAGGTCTTGGAGAACAAACGACACTGGCAAAGCTCCCGCATCACTCATCATCATCAAAGACGGACACCACAGAATCCACGAAATAATACGACGATACCTACGAGGAGACATAACGGGAGAAACACTGATACCGATAAAGAAAGGGTAAAAGAAACTATGCGAAAGTTCTTACTTTTTCTTCTTATGAAAACCGAACAACGGTTGATTGCACAAAAAGTCAAGAGTGAAATATCCTTCTTTCGGAAACACTTCAGAGAAGTCTTCTCGCGGAAGATCAATACCTGCACTATCTAACGCTTTCTTGACGTGAACAAAACACTCCTTCCCAGGATAAAAACCATTCGAACGATTATTGATATATTTCACAGTTCCAACATATCCTTTATCGCTCAATTCGAACACTACTTCGCCGGCTGCGAGAACAGGATTTCCCCTCGAAACGTGAACGTGCTCGTTCAGAAGTCCTCCAATAACAAAGTCTCCATTCGGTAAAACGACATACGTTTGAGGTCGACGATACGAAAAATCCTCCTGAGCTTCGACGAGAACACGACTCGAGTCTTCGATCGTTGTTTTACCCGTAACAACAATCTGCCCAGTTTTTTCAGGAGCTGAAACGAACAAGTGTTCAGGACCTGCGAACGAGTACAAAAAAATTTCCTTCGGTTGAAACGAGTCGACAACTGTCAAAATATTTTCCAACAATTCAAAATCAATACTCGCCATTTGAACAAGAAAATCCACCGCTCTCGAGTCACCAGACTCTGCCAACGAAGAAACAATACTCGACTTCACCGCGTACGACGCACCATCATAATAATTCGCTAATGCGAACAACGAACGACTATCCCCCGCAACAGCCATCGCCATAATCGCACTCTTACAAACAGTACTATCTGCATCCTCAAGAAGTTTCAAAAGATAACCATGAGCTTCCCGACCATCACGCATCGCAACAGCCATCGCGAGAGAACTCCTCACGTACGAAGAAGAATCCTGAAGTAAATGCTCAATAACATCAGAAGATAAACCTCCGTCCTTCTGAAGAAGCAAGAGTGCCTGAGCACGATCAACATCAGCAGACTTCACGTCCAAAACAAGCTCTTTCCGAGCATCAGAATCTTCCCTACGCATAGGCACAAGAACAAGAACAATCCTTATAAATGTTTGCCTGAACAGTAGTAACAGATTACTTTATTTAGTGCGTGCCTGTGCAGAAACAACTCGCTCAAAGAAAACACATAAAAACCCCCAAACCGTACGAAACCAGACTATGACGCCAACAATCATCGAAGCGACGAGAAACACAGACGAAATATTCTCAGTCAAATGGAAAGTACCACCAACAGTTCGCGTGAAAGGAGCAGGATACGAAATAAGTTCTCACGGAGTACTCAACGATCACTATGCGCCAACGCCTTCGAACACCACGCAAAACACTCCACCACCACACCAATCAACTATCGAAGTGCCAGCACTCTCAGAAGGAGCATTCTACACACGAGAAAAAAACGGATCTATCACCCAAACAATGCAAGGCTACAAAGGAATACTCGAAACAGTCAACCAACAATCACTCCAAGAGATAAAACGACAACAAGCAAGAATACTCTCAGGAGAAACAACAGGAACACTCAACGTAGAACAAACATATATGCAAACGATAGAAAGAACAGGAACGACGCTGGATGTTATCGTGTGAACAACACACTCCTACGACCTATTCTTTGCAGCAACAATAAACTTTTAAAGAAAGAGCAAAAAAGAAACACGTCAAAAGGGAGGTTATTATGGAATTAAGAACTGGACTTACCTATGCAGATGTATTATTAGTGCCAAAAAGAACCCCACTCAGTTCACGCTCTGAAGCGAATATTCAAACAAGATTTACCAAAAACATCACGCTCAACATCCCCCTCGTCAGCGCGAATATGGCAACTGTAACAGAACACAAAATGGCAATCGCGATAGCACGTGAAGGAGGACTGGGAGTGATACACCAATTCTGCACTATTGAAGAACAAGTTGAAGAAGTTAAAAAAGTAAAAAGGAGTACCAGTTATATTATTGAAAACCCGCTCACTGTTTCTGACACGATAACAATACAGGACGCTGTTGAAACTATGCAACGAGAAGGAGTCACCAGTTTATTAGTCACGAAAGAAGAAGAACTTGTAGGAATATTTACGTCAAGAGACTACTTATTTGAAATCAATCGTACAAAGTGCATTACTGAAGTTATGACTCCAAAAAACAAATTAATAACTGCGCACTACGGCATCTGCTTAGAAGACGCTAAGAAACTATTACACGATCACAGAATAGAAAAATTACCACTCCTCAACAATGGAAAAATAGTTGGTTTAATGACGACTCAAGATATCACAAAACTCGACCACTGGCCAAACGCCTGCAGAGATACAAAAGGAAGACTGAGAGTCGGCGCAGCAGTCGGAGTAAAAGATACCATTGAGAGATCAAAAGCACTCATTGACGCAGGCGCAGATGTCATCGTTCTGGACATCGCACACTGCCACTCCGATTTCGCCATCAAAAGACTAACAGAGCTAAAAGAAACATTTACCGTTGATATCATGGCAGGAAACATAGCTACAAAAGAAGCGGCGGAAGACATCATCAAAGCAGGAGCAGACGGGTTAAAAGTAGGAATAGGACCATCACCAGTATGCACGACAAGAATAATGTCTGGCGCAGGAGTCCCACAATTAACAGCAGTTATGAACGTTTGCGAAATAGCAAAAAAATATGACATCCCTGTTTGCGCAGATGGAGGACTCAAATATCCTGGAGATGTAGCAAAAGCACTTGCCGCAGGAGCGAGCACCATATTCTCAGGAACGTTATTTGCGGGAACAGATGAATCGCCAGGACTCATCATACTCAAAGATGGAAAAAGATACAAGAAATACGCCGGTAGTGCAAGTTATGATAGTAACCATGAAAGAAAAGAAAAATTAGAAGGAAAAAGAGTAAAAGAAAAACTAGACATTTTTGTTGAAGGAGTAACAATACTGGTAGACTACAAAGGAACAGTTGAAGAAGTCATAAAATCAATACTCAAAGGAGTACAAAGCGGGCTCAGCTACTGCGGAGCAAGAACCATACCAGAAATGCAAACAAACGCAGAATTCATAAGAATAACAAGCAACGCATGGGAAGAAAGCAAAGCAAGCGGGAATAAATTGTCGGAATGACCAACAAAACACTTAAATACTTCGCAACTAAAGAAAAACATATGAGGTGGTCGTCATGAAAAAAATAACTGTTCTTCTCTCCATACTCGCAACGCTTACACTCTTGATTCTCAGCTCTTGCTCAGAACCAGACATTGGTCAAAGTGTAGCTCTGTCACTGAAAGTGAGCAAGACTGCAGACATCACTTTCGGAGACAAAATCAACGTTGATTATGCTATAACGAGCACCCTCGAACAACCACTCACGAAAGAAGACTACACGCTCCAAATCTCCCAAGCAAGAATAGGAGAAACGTCAAGAACCATCATCACCGACGTGTCAAAAACGATACCTGTCAAAGGAGACAATACTGGAACGTTCGTCTGGAACATTGACGGAATACCAGGAAACGGAGGAGAGTTCAACCTGTACTTAACATTCTACAAGAAGTTAGGAGACGGCGCAGTAGTAGTGAAAGAAACATCACAAAAAATAATCTTCATAGAACCAAAAGTGACGAAGTAAAAAAACAAAAACCATAAATACTCACACATCCACAATACCCCCATGAAAAAACTCACGAGACCACGAGAGGACAGAATCATCACAGGAGTCTGCGCAGGAATAGCACACTACTACGACGTAGACCCGACAATCATCAGACTCGCATACATAGCGTTCACGATACTCACCATGCTCTGGGCAGGAATACTCATCTACCTCATCGCAACAATCATCATACCAGAAGAGAAAAAGAAGTGAGAGGAAAAGAAGTCGGAAGAAAAGAAAAAGCGTAAAACGTAAGAATTGAAGTCTTACAAAGCTTAAAAACGCAAAATAGAGGTATGCAAGGTTCGAGTACTAAAATAGCCCAAGTATGATTTGCTCGTGCGTTTTTTCTTCTCTTGTGCGTACAAGAAATATAAACACTTTTTGAAGGGGTTTCTTGTGCGTGCAGGAATTTTATTCTTGTGCATCCGAGAATGCTAATATACTTCTTTTGAGAATATATCCTTTCATTTCTTTGCACGCGCCCAAAGAACCTGAAAGTAGCTTCGGTAACTCTTGACTATACCTGTGCTCTCAATCAATACTGCAAATGGTATGACCCCCCATTGAATGATTGCAACGTGATTACCAAAGAGCATCGTTGTCGCAGGACTTTCAAATTCTCGAGGAACGTAACGTAGCTCGGCGTAGTCTAATTTTTCGCGTTTTCCCCTCACTTTTTCATTATAAATCATTCTCATTTTTGGACCCTCTTCTTTGAGCCGTTTTATGTAATTATGAAAATAAGGACCGAATGTTTCCTTGAACTTTCCCTCTGCACCATACACCAGAATGGGATTGCTCTGCTTTAAGCTGGCTTCGAGTATTGATTTAATTCCTTGTTTTCCCTGATAAATCTGGGCAGCTTGTTTCTCTTTTTTTTCGGCATATATAAGTTTGATAAGTGGAAGTAGTTGCCGTGCCTTTTGTTCCTTTTCTTCAAATACTTCTTTCTGCTCTTGAAGAGAGTCTATGATTTTGTCAGGAGAAGTAATTGAAAAATACTTTTTGTTTGATTTAACAACAAATGAAACCAGCCCCCGGTTCATCAGACGCTCAAGATTGTCATAGATGATCTGCTTGTGCAACTTTGTCTGAGCAACGAGAGGAGTTATTGATGATACTCCTTGATCCAATAATGCATAATATACCAGTGCCTCATTTCTTGTAAATCCAATCTCTTCTAAATCTTTAAGATTCATACTATTCATGGAGAAAATGCGTATATATAAACATTTCTAAAGTCGTCATACTTATGACGTACAAAACTCAAATAGTAGAACTATTTAATAACAACTCTATGATAGTAATGGAAGCTCAACAAAGAATAAAAGAATTTCCCCCACGAGTATTTGCAACTCTCGAAGTAGCGCGCCCTTCTAGAATCTGGGAAAAAGCTCACACTTTTCCAATCTCTGCACAAGATTTGTTTCACACCGTCAATGATGCTCCTATTGATTGGAAAAGAGTGGCAGAGATTGATGTTCCGTTACGATTGTATGTGCACATTCCATGGTGTGAAGAACGGTGTACATTTTGTAGATATTCTATTGATACAAGAGAGCCATTAGATACTCTTGTCAATCCCTACTTTGAAGCGCTGGAACGGGAGCTTGACCAGTATGCTGAAAAACTAGGGAGGACAATGATTTCAACAGAGGTTCTCTATATTGGAGGAGGAACTCCCAGTAGCCTAAGTCCAAAACAGATTGGAAAATTATTCGATCTTCTAAGAAAAAGGATTAATTTTGTTGAAGGTTCGTTCCAGATTGCAGAATGTTCTCCAGGAACTATAACGAGAGAAAATGCTCAAGCTTTCAGAGATGCGGGTGTTACGCGAATGAGCATGGGTGTTCAGAGCCTTGACGATACTGTTTTACGTTTATTACGAAGAGATCACGACTCAGAAACTGTTGTGAAAGCATATCACATTCTGCGAGAAGTTGGTTTTCCCGAGATAAATCTTGATATTATGCTTGCAGTTCCCGGCCAGACATATGCCAATTTTGAGAAAACAATGGAACGATCCATCGAGCTACGTCCCAGTTCTCTCTCACTTCTCGATTTACATCTTGCACCACGAAGCAAACTGTATGCAGAAGGATTTCAGTACAGCTTTCAAAACAATCTCGTGATGAGAGCGATATACCAAGCAATGCTTCCCAAAGCAGGGTACCAAAGAACACGCGTTCATTATTATGTGCGACCTGATGAGATGCAGCATCCCTCGACAAGATGTCCTTGTTTAGATTCGCGTGTTGAGCCAGGATTTCAGCTAGGTATTGGAGTAAGCGCACATTCAGAATTAGGAGATACTGTAACAATTAATACTATTAATGTACAACACTACCAAAAATTAGTTAACGAAGGACGTTTGCCCATTATCAGAGCATATCACTTGTCAGAAGAAGACAAAATTGCAATGAAATCCATGCGCGCGGTGATGGATGATCTCCAGATTTCTTCAAGGCCAGAAGTATTGAGACGCTATGAAAAAGAGATTCATTTCTTGAGAGAGGAAGGACTCATTACTGATGACTTCAGACTCACCAATGATGGTTGTTTGTTTGGATCGGAAATCTGCTTTTTGTTTTATCCAAAGGAGAAACATGAACAAATCAACAATTAAAACCATTGCAACACATAATGGACAGTTTCATTTGGATGAGCTCGTTGCTATAGCAATAATGAAGCTAATAGATGATAACATAATGGTAGTACGAACCAGAAAACCTGAGACATACAATGCCTGCGATATGCGTGTGGATGTTGGAGAAGAATACAATCTAGAACTAAACACCTATGACCATCATCAAAGAGAAGAAATACCTCCACGAGAAAACGGAGTTCCGTACGCGTCAGCAGGATTAGTGTGGAAACATTTTGGGAGATCATTGTGCAGTTCTGATGACGTGCATGCTCGCATTGATAAGGAACTCATCCAGCCAGTTGATATCATTGACTCTGGTAAAGATATTTCTGACGGAAAGGCGTTCATGCGATCATTCTCTATGCACCGCGAGATAGGAAACCTAAACAGGATAGTAGGATTAGGAAAAGAAAGTGAAGTAAGCGCGTTTAACAGATCAATAGTACAGGTTATAGGAATGCTGGAGAATGAACTACTTGTTGCAAACGAACAAGCGAATGTTGATGAACACATTCGAGAAATACTCTCAAGATATAAAGGAAAGCCATATGTTGTTCTGGATGAAGGGATGCTCTGGTGGCAAAATGTTATCGTTTCTGAAACTGATAAAACATACGTTATTTTTCTCGGAAGTGATGGAAGGTATAAAGTACAAGGAGTGCCGCCGGCAATTGGAGAATTTTCATGTCGCAAGCCTTTTCCCAAAGAATGGAGAGGGCACACAAATGAATTATCAAAGATAAGCAACGTTGAAGGTGCCTTGTTCTGCCACAAAAATGGGTTTTTATCATCTACAAACAGTCTTGACTCAGCTATCAAAATGGCAGAGAAAGCATACGCTGCGACAGAATAATGATAGAAAAGAGTTCAAAATACTATAAAACTATGGTTTAAAAAACATGGAAGAAAATAGTGAAAATGGAAGGAGAATTCTATTAGATTATGCAGAAGGATCCATCGGGGGTACACTCCAAGGGATCACGATAGAAAAAACGAAAATAAATGCATTTTTCACTGCAGTAATTTTAAGAGGGAAAAGAAAAAACGTTGCGAGCTGTATTCAGGCAGTTCAGGAAAGAGGACTTCTACAAATACCCCCATACAAAGTCATACAAGGATGCAATTTTGATTATAAGATAAGTAATATTCATGATATAACAACTGTTGACAAACAACTCAACGAGGTAATCTTCGGGTGTGCCACACAACATACTCTCGGAGAACGACTTACACTCAACACTCATAAACAATACAAAGATGTTCCAAAAGGAAAATGGGTTGTTGATGTTCATGGAGGAGGACTTCTTGCTCCACGTCCGGACTATATACAAAGAACATTTCAAAAAGATAATGGTTCTACACTCCCAATACTTTCTAAAGATATTGACTTGTTATTGGGCGAACGACATGTATACTGGTGGAATGGACGCGCCATTGAAAAGGTTCCCGTAACACACTTTTTCACATCATTTGAAGAATTTGATGAATGTTCCAGAACTCAAGAGTTTCAAACAGCATTACGAGACATGAATGTTATTTATGTCGTCTTGAGAAAAAGAGAAACAGCAATAAACGCAGACAGAGCATATGATGACGGAAAATCCACAGTTTCAAACAAAATGTTCTGTTCAACAACAACGCTTGGCATTCTCATGGAAAGTCAAAACCTGATTATGACTGCGGGAGGAAGAGAAAATGCTCAAAAGTACATAAGAGGAGAGGGTAAAAAGAGAAGTACAGAGATTCACTCTTTTGAGTTTACTATAGACAGTCTTGCATATGACTATGATGCTAATTGTGATGAAAGTAGAGGAGCACTATGTGACTGTCAAAATAGAGGGATTTCGTATGACTCCCTTTTTATGTATGATACTACTTTAGCAGCAGGAGTAAATCCAGAATATCTTAAAACGTGGCGAGAAACATGGAGAAAAATAGAGAAGAGTTCTGACCTGATAAATATATTAGGACAAGATTCACCACAAACCCGAGATAGAATTATCTGAAATAACTTTTTATTCAATATGATTTTTGTTATCTTTCCTTCTCACTTGAAAGCAACAAGAAGATATTAAATACTTGAACATTCTACGAATAATTACTGTTTTGTGAAAAAACGTCGGTTCAAGACAGTTTACAAAAAGCACTTTTTCACCAAGAAAAACGATTTATCGTCGTGAAAAAGAAAAACAGAACAACGGTTCGAATCTGTTTGGCTTTGAACCGTCGTTGAAATGAACAAAACAAGAAAAAAATAAAACAAAAAAGAAAATCAAAATAGGGTAAAACCAAAGAATTCAAGCCCTGCAAAGCTTAAAACCGCAAAAGGGAGAAAACACGGTTCAAATCATTAAATAGCCCCGCACGGATTCGAACCGTGGTCCCAGGAGCCAGAGTCCCGTATACTTGCCACTATACTACGGGGCTGTAAATTGTGTAAGACGCTCCTTATGTTTGTTGTTCGAGAAACCGATCGTTTTTAAATATTGTGTTATGCTTCCTTTTTTTGAAATGTAAAACCTTTTCCCCATTGTTATATTTGAGGGAGAAAGTCCTAATCGTACAAACGCTTTTCTCGTATCTCGCAAAAGTGTCTCATCGTGATTAGTAAAACTCAACCGCAAAAGATTCGAGTCTTTCTTAGACATCCTGAACAGAGACCCGTCAGTATCTATGAGTCCTCGTACGCACGCTCGCAAAAAAAATCTATCATCATTCCAAACCCATCGAGGAATAGTAACGTTATTCCGTATCTTGTTGCCATCTTTTAATCCCATAGTTCTAAAAAAATCAACTGCTTCCTTGCTGGATACTAATAAAAATCTCTCATTATGTTTGGGGACGAGTATTTCACTCGCCGAGACTGAAAAAAGAGTGTCGAAAAGAGGTTTCAAATAGTTTATGTGATAATCTCTATCTGCACGATAATCCCCAGCGATTTTTATTTGATACACCCGAACTTTCTTCCCTTTGACATAACGAGTTATGTTCCCATCACCCAACAATGCACCTACAAGTTCAGCCAACTGTTCACTCTTTTCAGGAAGAGAAATTCTGATCGTAGAACCTGAAGAGTTCATTCCTCCTTTCATTTGCCCCCAATAATCTTGAAGAGTTTCACGAATAAAACGGTCAAAGTTTCTGTTCGACAACGCACACAACGTTTTGTAAAGAGTATGATGAAGTGACCGTCTCTCGTTTCTTATTTCTCGAGAGAGATATTGCTCGTTCACGGAAAGAAGAGTTGCAAACTCCTTCCAAGAACGTTTTCCTTTCGCCAGAAGAACAAGCTCCTCCTGTCTCCCATTCTGAAGACGAAACCTCATAACGTCAAAACAGTAACGTTCTTTAAATACTTTTTGACCGCTATACTACGGGGCGGGATATCAAGGTTGCGAGAAGAAAGACTTATATATCTTGCTTTTCTTGGTTCTGATATGAGAGTATTCACCGCAGTTCTCCAAAAAGATGAAGATATGTACGTGGCAAAGTGTCCAGAAATAGGAACTGTAAGTCAAGGAAGAACAGTTGAAGAAGCGATAGCAAATCTGAAAGAAGCAACAGAATTATATTCAGAGGAATTCTTAGTCAGT